>JAYVME010000351.1:0-3798 GCA_043759115.1 Betaproteobacteria bacterium
TTCGATTCGCGGCTGACGGTGGGGACACCGACGAGCGTGCGGATCATTTCGATGCTGCCGGGCGCGCCGGAATTATTTGTTGCCATGGTATGCAATTCAGTGGGAAAGCTCACAGAATAGGTGCGTCGTTTGGAGGTGTCAATTGATCCGCCATCCGCCGTGGCCGAATAACCGCATTGCACCGTCACAAGCCGGCGAATTTACGGTATGCTGAATGCGCTGGTCTGGCAGGCTGTTGAGAGGGGGAGTTCCATGCCGTTACGTTTAATTATTGCAGCGATCGCGCTGCTATTCAATATTGCGTCCGCCACCGCCGCCGATATAAGCATCGCGGTCGGCGCGGACGTCACTTCGATCGACCCGCACTATCACAACCTCACGCCCAACAATAATATCGCCGAGCACATTTTCGAAACACTCGACACCAAGGACCCGAAATCCCTGTTGAAACCGGCGCTGGCCGTCTCATGGAAAGCCGTAGACGATCTGACGTGGGAATTCAAGCTGCGCAAAGGCGTCAAGTTCCACGACGGGTCCGACTTCACCGCCGCCGACGTCGTATTCTCGATCGAGCGCACCGCGCAAGTGCCGAACAGCCCGTCGCCGTTTACGCTTTACACCAACCAGATCACCGAAAAAATCATCGTCGATCCGCTCACCGTGCGGCTGAAAACGGCAACGCCCTATCCGCTCATGCCCAACGACATGGGCACCGTGTTTATCGTTTCGAGCAAGGTGGCGAAGGGTGCGACCACCGCGGACTTCGATTCCGGCAAGGCCACCGTCGGCACCGGGCCGTTCAAATTCGCGCGCTACGCCAAAGGCGACCGCATCGAGCTCGCGCGCTTCGATGGCTACTGGGGCGCCAAACCGGCGTGGGACAAAGTCACTTTCCGCGTGATTCCGAGCGACCCGTCGCGCGTGGCGACGCTGCTCGCCGGCGATGTGCGCGCCATTGAAAACGTGCCCACCGCCGATCTGGCGAAGCTCTCCAAGGATGCGTCGATTACCATTTCGCGCACGGTGTCGCATCGACTGATCTTTCTTCACCTCGACACCAGCCGCGACAAATCGCCGTTCGTGACCGATAAAGCCGGCAAGCCGCTGGACAAGAATCCACTCAAGGACCTGCGCGTGCGCAAAGCGATCTCGAAAGCCATTAACCGCCAGGCGATCGTCGAGCGCGTGATGGAGGGTGCGGCGGTGGCGACCGGCCAACTGATGCCCGAAGGCATGTTCGGCTACACGCCGGCCTTGAAACCGGAGCCCTTCGATGCCGATGGCGCGAAAAAGCTGCTCGCCGAGGCGGGCTATCCGGACGGCTTTGCCATCACGCTGCACGGGCCCAACGACCGCTACGTGAACGACGACCAGATCTGCCAGGCCATTGCGCAAATGCTCTCGCGCATCGGCATCCAGATGCGGGTCGAAACCCTGCCCTCGGCGGTGTATTTCTCGCGCGCCAACAAGCTCGAATTCAGTTTCATGCTGGTCGGCTGGGCGGCCGACACCGCCGAGGCCTCGTCCCCTCTCAAAGCGCAACTCGCGACCTACGATGCCAAAAAAGGCATGGGCACCGCCAACCGCGGACGTTATTCGAATCCCAAAATGGACGCGCTGCTCGAACAAGCGCTGGCGACAGTCGATGACGCGAAACGCGAAAAACTGTTGCAGCAGGCGACCGAGCTCGGCGTCGGCGATCTGGGCATCATCCCGCTGCATCACCAGGTCAATTTATGGGGAACGCGCAAGGGCATCGTCTACACGCCGCGCACCGATGAGCGCACGCTCGCCCACGAATTTCGCCCCCAATAGGGGTAAGGATGAAGGCGGAAGGATGAGTTGTTCAACCGCGTGGAGATGACATGATCGCCCGTTTGCTTTCCGCCTGTGCGCTACTAGCCGTTTGCATGTCATCCGTGACCATTGCGGATGCCGCCGAACTGGTGATCGCGCTCGGCGCCGATGTGACTTCGATCGACCCACACAATAACAATGCAGCGCCGAACAACAGCATCGCCGAGCAGATCTTCAACAAGCTGATCGAGAACGACGCGCGCCAGAACCCGCAGCCGGGGCTCGCCGAATCGTGGCGCACGGTTGACGACCTGACGTGGGAATTCAAGCTGCGCCGCGGCGTGAAGTTTCACGACGGCTCGGACTTCACCGCCGCCGACGTCGCCTACTCGATCGAGCGGCCCGGCATCATCAATACGCCGGGCGGTTTCACCATCTACACGCGCTCGATCATAGAAAAAACCATCGTCGATCCGTACACCATCCGCCTGAAGACGGCCACGCCTTATCCGAACCTGCCGACCGACATGGCGGGACTTATTATCGTGTCGAGCAAAGCGGCCAGGGGCGCCACCAACGCTGATTTCGATTCCGGCAAAGCAACCATAGGCACCGGGCCGTGGAAATTCGTGCGTTATGCCAAGGGCGACCGCATCGAGCTCGCGCGCAACGACAACTACTGGGGACCAAAGCCGGTGTGGGACAAGGTGACGTTTCGCCTGATCACTTCCGATCCTTCCCGTATCGCGGCGCTCTTGTCCGGCGACGTGCAAATGATCGAGGTCGTGCCGACCGCCGACTTCGCCAAACTGAAGAGCAACAAGGACATCACGGTATTTACCACCATCTCCAACCGCATGATCCATCTGCATCTGGACTCCAACCGCGACAAATCCCCGTTCGTCACCGACAAGGCCGGCAAACCGCTCGAGAAAAATCCGTTCAAGGATGCACGCGTGCGCAAGGCAATTTCGAAAGCAATCAACCGCAATGCCATCGTCGAGCGCGTGATGGAAGGACTCGCGATACCCGCCGGGCAACTGATGCCCGAGGGCTTCTTCGGCGTGAGCCCTAACCTGAAACCCGAACCGTTCGATCCGGACGGTGCGAAGAAACTACTCGCTGAAGCGGGCTACCCGGATGGCTTCGGCATTACCCTGCACGGCCCCAACAACCGTTACGTCAACGACGACCAGATCGTGCAGGCCGTCGCGCAAATGCTGACTCGCGTGGGCATCGTCACCAAAGTCGAAACGCTGCCGTTCTCGGTATATGTCTCACGCGCCAACAAGGTCGAGTTCAGCGCGGCGCTCCTCGGTTGGGGCGTGACCACGGGTGAGGCGACCTACCCATTGCGTTCGCTGATTGCGACCTACAACCAGGCCAAGGGACTCGGCACCTGGAACTGGGGCCGCTATTCGAATCCGCCGATGGATGGACTGCTCGAACAGGCACTCGCCACGGTCGACAACGCAAAACGTGAAAAACTGCTGCAGCAGGCGACTGAACTCGTGATCAACGATACCGGGCTCATTCCGCTGCATTATCAAGTCAACACGTGGGCGGCGCGCAAGGGTCTCACCTACGCACCGCGCACCGACGAGCGCACCTACGCGCACGAAGTGCGCCCGGCGCCCTGATAACCGATCACTTAACCGCACCGCTCCATGCCTGTCTTCATCATTCGCCGGCTGCTGCAAAGCATTGTTGCACTGCTGGTCATGTCGGCGCTGATATTCGTCGGTGTATTTGCCATCGGCAACCCGATCGATATCCTGATCAACCCGCAGGCCGACCAGGCGGAAATCGCGCGCGCCACCGCGGCACTCGGCCTCGACAAACCCATGTGGATACAGTACTGGGATTTCCTGCGCCACGCGCTGTCCGGCGATCTCGGCCGTTCGTTCTCGCAGAATATACCGGCGGTGCAGCTGATCTTCGAACGCATGCCGGCGACCCTGGAGCTCGCGCTGTGCGCGATGCTGTTCGCGATCCTGCTCG
>JAYVME010000352.1:0-3796 GCA_043759115.1 Betaproteobacteria bacterium
CGTTGCCGTCGGCGCCCAGGCCGTGCATCCAGATCACCGTAGCCGTCGGGTTCGGCGCGGTTTCGATTTCTATAGTTTCGAGTAGGTCGCTCATGAGAGGAAAGGCGTGAGGCGTGAGGGGTTAGGTGTGAGGCGATGAATTAAAGCGCGTGAGCGCAAGCGGGGTTCCACCTCACGCCTCACGCTTTTCCTCTCATGAGCGACCTCCTCGAAACCATAGAAATCGAAACCGCGCCGAACCCGACGGCTACGGTGATCTGGATGCACGGCCTGGGCGCCGACGGCAACGACTTCGCGCCTATCGTCCGCGAACTCAGGCTTGACGGCGCGCCGGCGATTCGCTTCATTTTCCCGCACGCGCCGATGATGCCGGTGACGATCAACAACGGCCACGTGATGCGCGCGTGGTATGACGTGAGCTTCGGCGATCTGGAAGGGAAAACACGCCAGGCGGACGAGCGCGGCGTGCGCGCATCGCAAGCCGCGATTGAACAGCTCATTGCGCGTGAAAACGCGCGCGGCATCGCTTCGCGCAACATTGTCATCGCGGGATTTTCGCAGGGCGGTGCGATCGCGCTGCACACCGGCCTGCGTCATGCGGAACGGCTCGCCGGCCTCATGGCGCTCTCCACTTATCTGCCGCTCGCGGAAAAACTGCCGGCGGAAGCGTCGGCGGCGAACAAGGATGTCCCAATATTCTACGTGCACGGCACGCAGGACCCGGTGATACCGCTCGCGATGGCGGTCGCCTCGCGCGACCGGCTCGCCGCGTCAGGCTACACGGTACAGTGGCAGGAGTATCCGATGCAGCACTCGGTGTGCGTGGAGGAAATTGCCGCCGTCAGCGCGTGGCTGCAGCGAATTCTGCGCGCGTGAATCCGGCGGGAACTGAAATCTAGCGGGCCTGAACCCGTGCCACCCGCCTACACGTTCTTCATGACCTTGAATTTTGCCCAGTCGAAGTCATCGCCGCCTTCGACCAGTTTGCGCGGCATCAGATAATAATTCTTGCCGCGCACGTTCATCTCCAACGACTGGGTCGGCGTATAACTGCCGACCTTGAGCAGCAGCGCGATATCGCCGTTCTTGTCGGGCGTGGTCGACAGCAGCACCGCCGGGTCCCCTTCGCGCGTCACGTTGAATGACGACACGTTGCCGGCCGCCGACAGTTTGACCGGGATGACCGCTTTTGAAATGAGCTGTATGCCGACGCGACGCTGCTGAAACTCGTCGCGCGTAAGGCGGCGCACCACCCCCGCGCCCCAGAACTTCGCGGTCTCGCTTTGCACGCCGAGCAGGCTGCCGACTTTGATCCAGTCGCCCTTGACCTGCGGCACGATCGCGCCAAAGCCACCGTCGCTCACGTTTTCGACAATCCAGCTTTCACCAACATCCTTGGCCTGAAAATCGAGCGATACGTCTTCTTCGGTCGGCCTGATGCAACTCAAGACCTGATCGAGGCCGTGCACCACGGTCAGACGTGTCGCGATTTTTCGCCGCTCCGAGCTGCGCGCCGGCGGCGTATCCGACCAGTACGTCGCCAGATGCCGCATGACCGACAGCACGAGATCGTTATTGTACGTGCCGCCCAGATTTACCCCGGACGGCACGCCTTCCTTGGTTTTGATGTCTTCCATCAATTGAAGAAGCGCCGGCAGCGCCTTGCCGGCGCCGAAATAACGCGTCATCGGATTGGGTTCGACGGCTTTCATGACACGCGCCGCGGGCTTGCGCATCGACAGGTCGAAAAAATAATTGTACTCCGGTCCGGGCTTCACCTGCATCGTATACAGAGTGCCGAAATGCGCGACGGTGCGCTCGGCGATTTCCTGCTTGAGCGGGGTCAGGCCGTCGGTCGACGACACGCCGAGCATCAGCGCCTTCAGGAACTCCTGCTGCACCGTGCCCTGGCCATGCGCGCCCGGGTAGATATCAATCGGCGTGGTCGCAAAGCGCTTGGCCTCCGCAAACAGATACAAACGACTCAGTTCGCCCCATATCCGGTCATCAAGCGGGCCGTAGCGCAGCAAACTCCACTTGAGCTGCAGCGTCAACGCGCGCAACGCGCGCGCGACGATGGCCGGCAAGTCCTTCTTGATCGCGCCCGCCCCGCCGGCGCCGGACTGAAACTGCTCGATCAACTGGTTATAACCGTCGCCCAGCAGCTTCCAGAACTCAAACACCGTATTCCACAGCTTGTTCTCGCGGAATTTTTCCTGGCGGTCGGTGGCGAGGTAATCCTGCGAGAGTTTGCGTTGATGGTTTTTGGCCGCCTGGTCGAGCGCATCGTACAGCTCGTAGCGGTAATCGAGCTTGAAGCCGTCCGTGCGACTCACCGAGTCGAGCCAGAACGTGATTTCCTCGAGCGCCTTGGTGGCATCGCCCGCGGGAAACTCATTGATGAGCGCGCGCGCCTGCTTCGCGTCCGCCATCGGATGATCGGGCTTGCCGCCTCCGAACAATGCCATGTCACCCTCTCGATTTTTTACCCAGTCGATTATTACCGATACATTGCGCAAGCGGGGAATTTAAATCGCCCGCGCGATGCCCTACAGGCATTTTTTCACAATTCGTGCCGCACCGGTATCCCCCGCCGGGGTGCCGGCGCGGGCACGAAAAGTTAAAAGCGTTAGGCGTTAGGCGTGAGGCGTGAGGCGGAGAACCTTCACCCCGGCTGCGCCGTCGTTTTTGCCTAACGCCTCACGCCTAACGCCTAACGCCCGCCTACAAACGTTCCGTTTCCCCCTGCGCCGGCCGCCACACCAGCAGGCGCCTCTCCGCAACCGAGACGACGGCGTCGAGTGCGAGCGCGAATGCGGTCAACACCAGAATCCCGGCAAACACCGTGTTGATGTCAAAAGCGCCTTCCGCCTGCAGGATGAGATAGCCCACGCCGCGCGCGGAACCGAGGTATTCGCCGACCACCGCGCCGACGAATGCCATGCCCACCGAGGTGTGCAGGCTCGAGAACACCCACGACATCGCCGACGGCACATACACCGTGCGCAGCAACTGGCGCGCGTTAGCACCCAGCATGCGCGCGTTGTTGAGCACGACGGGGCTGACTTCCTTGACGCCCTGATACACGTTGAAGAACACGATAAAAAACACCAACGTGATGCCGAGCGCCACTTTCGACAGAATGCCGAGGCCGAACCACACGGCGAAAATCGGCGCCAGTATCACGCGCGGCATCGCATTCATGGCCTTGATGTATGGATCGGCCAGCTCTGACGCCGTCGGCGACAGCGCAAGCCACAAGCCGACGCCGAGGCCGAGTGCCGTGCCGATGCCGAACGCGAGCAGTGTTTCAATCAGCGTGACCAGCAGGTGTTCGTAAATCTTGCCGCCGGCGAACCAGTCCCAGATGCGTTTGAATACTTCAAGCGGCTGGCCGAAGAAAAACTTCGCCTGGTTCGCGTCGTCGAAATAGAACGGCGCGATGAGTCCGGGCTCGGTCATCACGTGCCACACGACGAACAGGCTGCCGAGCAGGAGCGCGTGATAGAGCGCGAGCCGGCTACTGGATACGGGTTTGCGCATAGCCCTTGAGCACTTCGTCTTTCATGGCGTGCCAGATTTCGGTGTGTATCTCCACGAAGCGCGGCAGCAGGCGGATTTCCGCCACGTCGCGCGGCCGCGGCAGGTCGATCACGAATTCGCCGAGCGGGCGCGTGGCCGGACCCGCCGAAAGAACGACCACGCGGTCGGACAGCGCGATCGCCTCCTCCAGATCGTGGGTGATGAACACCACCGACTTGCGGTCGGCCGACCACAAATCGAGCAATTCGTTTTC
>JAYVME010000353.1:0-3772 GCA_043759115.1 Betaproteobacteria bacterium
TTCGTCATCGATTGCGTGCTCGACGCGGGCGGCAAGACTTGTCCGCCGACGATCGTCGGCGTCGGCGTCGGCGGCACCGCGGATCTTTGCGTGCACCTCTCGAAAGTCGCGGCGACGCGCCCGCTGGGTTCGCATTGCACCGATCCCGAAGGCGCGAAGCTCGAGTCGGAGTTGTCCGCGGTCGTTAACAAACTCGGCGTCGGGCCGCAGGGACTGGGCGGCGACTCGACCTCCTTCGCGGTGCACGTCGAAACCGCGGCGACGCATATCACGATGAATCCGGTCGCGGTCAATATGCAATGCCACTCGGCGCGCCGCGCGCGCGCGACTTTCACACCCAACGGGCTCGCCTACGGCTTTTAATGCAACCGCCGATGGACGCAGATAAACGCAGATTAAAGCGAAACCACCGAATCGTCGTAGTTCCTATCGGCGTAAATCGGCGTTCATCTGCGGTTACAAAGGATTAGTCATGGCTCATTACGATTTCAACATGCCGGTGTCGGAAGCCGACGTGCGCAAGTTGCGTGTCAACGATACCGTCACGCTCAACCGCACGCTCTACGGCATCCGCGATGCGACGCTGATCCATATGTTTGATCGCGGCCGCACCACACGTTTCGATCTCAAAGGCCATGCCGTGATTCATACGGCGCCTAACGTCAAATGGGTGGGCGAGACCACCGCGCACCCGTCCGGTTATGCGCCGATCTGTGTCGGCACCACGACGAGCGCGCGCATGGAGCGGTTCACGCGCCCGCTGATGGAGCAGTACGGCGTGCGCATCGTGATCGGCAAGGGCGGACTCTTCGCGGCCTCGCAGTCGGCGTTCAGCGATCTGGGCGGCGTTTATCTCGCGATCATCGGCGGCGCCGCGGCGCTGGAGACGACTTGGGTCGAGCAGATCGAGGAAGTGGATCTCGATGATTTGAATCCGGAGTCGCTGTGGAAATTCCGCGTCAAGGGTTTCGGACCGTTGCTGGTCGCGATGGACAGTCATGGCGGCAATCTGTACACGAAGGTGAACGACGCCGCGCGTGACAAGCGCGCCGGCGTGCTCGCCGCTCTCGGGGTTAAATCCTGAAATCAAATGCAACCGCCGATAGACGCCGATAGACGCAGATACTTCATGTCAGTTTCTCTTTTATCTGTGTTCATCGGCGTTCATCGGCGGTTCCAATCGCATTAAATGAAAAAAATAAAGACTGACATCCTGATCCTCGGATCTGGCGGGGCGGGGCTGTTCGCCGCGCTGCACGCGCATCAGAAGAACCCAGCGCTTTCCATTACGGTCGCGGTCAAGGGCCTGCTCGGCAAATGCGGCTGCACGCGCATGGTGCAGGGCGGCTACAACGTCGCGCTCGCGGCGGGCGACTCGATCGAGCGCCACTTCATGGACACGATAGAAGGCGGCAAGTGGCTGCCTGACCAGGACCTCGCGTGGACGCTGGTGAACGTGGCCATCGAGCGCATTCACGAACTGGAGAACGAGCTGGGTTGTTTCTTCGACCGCAATCCCGATGGCACCATTCACCAGAAAGCGTTTGCGGGCCAGACCTTTGACCGCACCGTGCATAAGGGCGATCTGACCGGCATCGAAATCATCAACCGTCTCGCCGAGCAGGTATGGGCGCGCGGCATCGACCGCCTTGAAGAACATCGTGCCGTCGAGTTTGTGAAGAACAAGGCCGGGGATGCGCTCGCCGGCGTGCTGATGATCGATGTGCGCAGCGGCGAGCTCGTATTCGTGCAGGCGCAGGCCGTGTTGCTGGGTACCGGTGGTGGCCCGACGATGTACAAATATCACACGCCGTCCGGCGACAAGACGTGCGACGGCATGGCGATGGCCTTGCGTGCCGGGCTCACATTGCGTGACATGGAGATGGTGCAGTTTCATCCGACCGGTTTGCTGGCGGGCACGGGCACGCGCATGACGGGCACCGTGCTGGAAGAAGGCTTGCGCGGCGCCGGCGGTTATCTGTTGAATGGCGACCAGCAAAGATTCATGGACAAGTACGATGCCAAACTGGAGCGCGCGACGCGCGACATCGTATCGCGCGGGATTTTCGCCGAAATGCGCGCCGGGCGCACCACGCCCAACGGCGGCGTTTACATCAGCATGGGGCACCTGGGTGCCGAAAATAACCGGAAGAACTTCAAAGGCATGGTCGAGCGCTGCGCAGATTGCGGTTTCGATCTTGCCGGTGGTCTGGTTGAGGTGGTGCCGACCGCGCATTACATGATGGGCGGGGTTGCATTCAAAGGTGATTGCACGACCGATTTGCATGGCCTCTTCGTGGCCGGCGAAGATTCGGGCGGCGTGCACGGCGCCAACCGGCTGGGGGGCAACGGGGTGGCGAACTCGACGGTGTTCGGCGGCATCGCCGGCGATGTGATGCCGGGCTGGGTCAAGGCGAACGGTGTATTCCACGCGCCCGATCAGCAGGCGCTCGACGCCGCGGTTGCGCGCTGTCGTGCGCCGCTCACGCGGCCCGCCGGCGATCTGAATGCGGTTCGCGAGGCGCTGTATGAAGTGATGTGGGACGACGTCGGCATCGTGCGCGACGCGGCGAGTTTGCAGCGCGCCGCCGGCAAGCTTGAAGAGCTGGACGCGCACCTTGACAGTATCGGCGTCGAGTCCGGCGATCTCGCGTTCAACCTGACGTGGCACGACTGGTTGAATCTCAAGAGCCAGATTCTCGTCAGCCGGTCGATCTGCTGTGCCGCCGTTGCGCGCGAAGATTCGCGCGGCGCGCATTTTCGTGCCGATTTTCCCGCGGCGGGCGATCTCGGGAACTCGCGCTATACCTGCGTGAGCTGGCAGGACGGCCGGTTCGACATGCTGACGAAGCCCGTGGTATTCACGCGGATCAAGCCGGGTGAAACATTGCTGACCGACGTGACATAGCAGGGCGATCCTTTTGCTTGCGCCGCGCGGCGGCACGGGTAACAATCCTGTCCGGCCTGAAAAAACAAGGGTACATCATGCGGGATTGCATTTCGGCGGTTGGCGGCAGAACGGTGCGCCGGCTCGCGGCGGCAGCGTGCTGCATCGCCTGCATGGCCGCGGCGTGGGGGCAGGACTCTTCGACAAGCTCAGGACAGGGATATCCCGTCAAATCGATCAGAGTGATCGTGCCGTTTCCCGCGGGCGGCGGCAGCGATACGATTGCGCGCGTGCTCGCGCAGCGGCTGTCCGGCGCGCTCGGGCAAACGGTGGTCACCGACAACCGCGCCGGCGCGAGCGGCAACATCGCGGCGGAATTGGCCGCCAGGGCCGCGCCGGATGGCTATACGTTGTTGTTCGGCAATTCGTCGCTCGCCATCAGCCCGGCGGTTTTCCACAAGCTTGCCTACGATCCGGTGAAGCACCTGACGCCGATCTCAATGGTGTCGTCGTACCCGTTCGTGCTGGTGGTTCACCCATCGCTGCCCGTTAAGAGCGTGAAGGAACTCGTCGCGCTCGCCAGGGCGAAGCCGGATGCGCTCTCTTATTCGTCGGCGGGCGCGGGAACCATGTCGCATTTCGCGATGGAACTCTTGCGGCTCAAGACCGGCACCAAGCTCACGCACCTGCCGTACAAAGGGGCCGCGCCCGCCGCGGTGGGCGTAATGTCGGGCGAGGCGCAGGTGTCCTTCCTCGTGTTGCCGGTCGCGCAGGCCCAGATCAAGGCCGGCAGGCTGCGCGGGCTCGGCGTGGCCGCGAGAACCCGCGCAGCGGTGATCAAGGAGGTGCCGACGATGATAGAGGCCGGCGTTGCGGGTCACGAGG
>JAYVME010000354.1:0-3759 GCA_043759115.1 Betaproteobacteria bacterium
CCCGGATAACGAACCGGTTTTGATGTGAGCCTGTCCCGCAACCTCGGCGTCTGCGAGG
Source organism: Betaproteobacteria bacterium (assembly GCA_043759115.1). Classification (GTDB taxonomy): domain Bacteria; phylum Pseudomonadota; class Gammaproteobacteria; order Burkholderiales; family SG8-41; genus PALSA-1004. The sequence goes on from JAYVME010000354.1 coordinate 59, forward strand.
CGTTTTTTCATCGTCCCGTCGACGGCCACCAGCGGCAGCGACGCGGCGAACTCCGGCAGTACTGCGGTGCGTTGCGCGAGCAGCAACAGCTGGCCGAGATTTTTCGCACCGATGCGTTCCACGCGCGACAAGCCCGAGCCATTTTGAAGCACGAGTTCCGGAAACGACAGACGGCGCGTGGCGAGCCACTGCTTGATCGCGCGTGCGCCTTTCTCGTTAGTAGCCGGGGCGCCGAAAGTGATGGCGCCCAGCGCGAGATACAACTGTCGCGCCATTACGTTGTTGCTGAACTTGTTGATGTCGCGCACGATCTCGGCGAGCGATTGCGTCTGGTGTGCGAGCAGGAGCCGCGCACCGGCCGGCGTTTCGGCATCCCGCACACCACCCGCAAAAGCGCCGCCGAGTTCGCGCCACAGCAAGTTGAACAAACCATGCACGTATTGCGGGTGGCCGAGGACGCTGTAGTTGCGTTCTTTTTCGCCGCATGCCGCCGAATAGTTTCCGCCGAATAGCAGGCGCGCAGCGGCGTTGTCGCCGAGCGCTGTGAGCTTCATTCTGCTAACCCAGTCGCCGCAGGGTTCGTTATCCAGGGCAACATTGTTCAATACCTGAATTTGCGGCAGCGCAGGCTCAATAATGATTTTCAACGCGCGCCGCTCCGGCTCCGGCACAAACTGCAGGCGCATCGCTTTGAAATTGACCAGCAGTGCATCCGGTGGTGTGTTGTAGGGGCGTGTCGGCTCGTTGTCGAACTCCGCGGGGTCTCCGCCGTCGACGGCGAAGTAACTACGGTCGAGCAGCAGGTCGCCGCGGATGTCGCGCACGCCGCGCGCGCGCAGGTTACGCAGCATCAGCCAGAAATTTTCGAGCGTCAGGCGCGGGTCGCCGTAGCCCTTGATGATCAGATTGCCGTTCAGCACATCGCCCGCGAGTGTGCCATCGGTATAGATTTCGGTGGTCCATCGATACGCCGGGCCGAGTTGATCGAGCGCGGCAAACGTGGTGAGCAGCTTGATGGTAGATGCCGGATTGAGCGCGCGCTCATCGCCGGCCGCGATCACCGGCCGCGCCGCCTGGACGTCCTGCACGTAAATACCGATGCTCGTTTCGGGTATGCCCGCCTGAGCCAGTGCCTGGACCACCGGTTGCGGCAAGCGTGAGCCCGTATCCTGTGCGTGCGCATACCCGGCGAGGCAGCAGCACAACGCCGCCAGCACGCCGGACCATACGTTACATCGATAGCGCATTTACGATATCCAGGGTTTGCGCGACGAGCATATCCATTTCACTTTCGCTAATGATATAGGGAGGCATGAAATAAATGGTGTTACCGATCGGACGCAGCAACAGCTCGCGCTCAAGCGCGGCCTGGTAAAACCTGCGCGCGAATTCCGGATCATGAATGTCGATATCGAACGCCCAGATCATGCCGGTGTTACGAAAGTGTTTTACGCTTGGATGTTGCGCAATCGGTTGCGCGGCACGCGTCAGATAAGCGGCTTTGGCACGATTCGTTTCAAGCACGTCATCGCGCCGGAAGATTTCGAGCGTGGCAAGGGCGGCGCGGCAGGCCAGTGCATTGCCGGTGTATGAGTGAGAATGCAGAAATCCCCGTGTGACGTCGTCGTCGTAGAACGCCGCATAAATCTCGTCCTTCGTCATCACCACGGACAGCGGCAGATAGCCGCCGGTAATACCTTTAGACAGGCACAGGAAGTCGGGTGTGATGTCCGCTTGTTCGTGTGCAAAAAATGTTCCGCCGCGGCCGCAGCCGGTCATGATTTCGTCGGCAATCAGATGCACTTCAAAACGGTCGCAGAGCGCGCGCGCGCGACGCAGATATTCGGCGTCGTACATCGCCATGCCGGTTGCGCCCTGCACCAAGGGCTCCAGGATCAGCGCAGCGGTCTTCGTGTGATGCTGGTCCAGGTATTTTTCGAGTTCGCCCGCACAGCGCTCGGCGTAAGCGCGCGGGGTCTCCCCGTTTGCCGCCAGCCGCCAGTCCGGGCTAGTCACCTGGGCGCTTTGACGCAGCAGCGGCGCGTAAGTGTCCTTGAACAAGGCGACATCGCTGACCGACAGCGCGCCGAGCGTTTCGCCGTGATAGCTGTTGGCCAAGCTGACAAATCCGCATTTCTGCGGCCGCCCGCCGTTGCGCCAGAAATGAAAGCTCATTTTCAGTGCAATCTCGACCGCCGATGCACCATCGCTGCCGTAGAAGCAGTGACCGAGCCTGCCGCCGGTCAGCGCGCTCAACTGCTCCGACAATTCCACCACCGGTTCGTGCGTGAAGCCGGCAAGCATCACGTGTTCGAGTTCTCCGAGCTGCGCAATGAGCGCGGCGTTGATGTGGGGATTCGCGTGTCCGAAGAGATTTACCCACCACGAACTGATCGCGTCGAGGTAGCGGTGGCCGTCGAAGTCATAAAGCCACACGCCCTCGCCGCGCGCGATCGGTATCAGCGGCAGCGATTCGTGCTGCTTCATCTGCGTGCAGGGATGCCATACCGCAGCGGCGCTGCGTGTTAGCAATGAGTCGTTACGAGTGCTAACGGCCATGCGTGGAAATATCGCGTCGAAATGGGTGCAAATAGCATTTACAAATGACGCGACTCATGCGATATATCAGTTGTTTGAATGATTAATGCGAAAAGGAGAACGCATCACCGTTGCGACGAGACTGTGACGCCAGAACTCAAGACTCATTTGCTGATGCCGTAATTAATTTCACGACCGCACGTCCTGCGCGTCAACTTGTGAATCGGCGCAGGCGTTGTTGTGTATGAGTGGCATCAAACTTGCTCGGTTGTGAGTGTAGCATTCCTGTGGAGGTAAGCTCGCCATGGAGTTACTCGATCGCATCGAAGACCAGGTCGCCTCGACCCGCCTGCCGCTGTTTGCAATAACGCTTGCCGCGGTACCGTGTCCCGACACGCCGATAATTCTTACCCTGCACTGGCACGGCTTCATCAAAGAAAAGCTTGCCGACATCGAGGAAGCCGAAGTGGTTTCCTACACGCCCGTGCCAAGTTCCGCATTGCAGTTGAACGAGCGTTGGCGGGATCTTGTCGCTGTTGACCGCGCGGCGATGGAAGCGGCATGGGAGCTGGGCGCATGGGATGTGCAACGCGCCGAACGTCCCGGCTGCATGCGCCCGGGTGCCGACTCGAGCGAAGCGCTCGAATGTCTGCAGGCATTCGGCGCATTTCCGTTCGGCGTCAACGGCAAGAATGTTGTCGTGGCTGATGCGCCCGACGCGGACGAACTGGTCGAAGTTGCCGCGCGCCGCGGTTACCTGATGTGGTTATTTCGCCCCGTACGCGGTGGCATCTGGGGCGAATACGCCGACGACGCGACCCTGATCGCGGACGGCCGCCGGAATCCGCCGTGTCCGCTACGTCCGATCCCGCCTACTTGCGACGGCAGCCGCAAGACCGTGTATCGGTTCGGGGTGCCGGCGATGAATCCATTCGCGGGTTCGCACTGACAGCCAGTCGATCGTCGCGACGCCGGCTCGGCCGTAACTGACTGACCTATAGCAGTTTTTCCAGCCGCCGGCAGCCCTGCTGGCGGCGTCCGGCATGTCAATTTCTGCCGCAGCCTCTTGAAATATCGCCAATAAGCCCCTATTATTAGCACTCGCTCGAATTGAGTGCTAATAATTTTCCCAGTCGTTCATTTCACGCTTTTAGCAAAGAGGA
>JAYVME010000355.1:0-8624 GCA_043759115.1 Betaproteobacteria bacterium
TCGGGGCGGCCGATGGCGGGGCACAGTTTCCTCCACAATTTGTCGCCGGCAATCGCGATCGCGAGATCGCGCGTCTTGGTGTGAAACGTCTGGTACGGCACCAGGGCGGCATACGTGTTGCCTGTCGGCCGCGGAATTTTTCCGTCCGCGCAATAGGCGCTGATCATGGTACTCAACAAGGCGAGCTGGCCTTCGAGCATCGAGACATCGATTTCCTGCCCTTCGCCGGTCTTTTCTTTCATGCGCAAAGCGAGCATCACGCCGTAGGCGGAGTACATGCCCGCGGTCATGTCGGCGATCGATACGCCGGCGCGCGTGCCGGTGCTGCCCTCGTCACCCGTGACGCTGACCATCCCGCTCTCCGACTGCAATATGAGATCGAGCGCGGCGCGGTCGCGGTAGGGGCCGTCCTGACCAAAGCCCGAGATCGAGCAGTAGATGATGCCGGGATTGCGCTTCTTCGCCTCGGCGTAATCGATACCCAGGCGCTTCAACGCACCGACGCGGTAATTTTCCAGCACGACGTCGCACTTCTCAACCAGGCGGAAAAACAATTCTTTGCCTTTGGGATGCTTGAGGTCGACGACGATGCCGCGCTTGTTGCGATGCAGGCTCACGAAGTACGAAGACTCGCCGCCCGCTGTCGGCACGCCCCACGCGCGCGCAATGTCGCCCTCGCCCGGCGGCTCGAGCTTGATCACCTGCGCGCCGAAATCCGCGAGCATGGTCGAGCAGAACGGTCCCGCGAGCGCGTGGGTCAGGTCGAGCACCTTGATATCTTCGAGCGGCAGCTGCATGGAAATCCTGCGGTAATTTTGACTGGGCGATTTTCGCATACTTTGTTTCCGCCGCCGGATGCGCATTGATTCGCAGCCGACGACGGCGTCGCGCATCCCGGCAAGACCGATTGCATCGGTGATATATTCGCATCATCGCCGCATCGCATCCGCGACATGCGGCCCTCCCACTGACAACGAAAGGCTGATCATGGATATGTGGACGGAAGACCAGATGCGGTCTATCCACAAAATGCTCAATCCGCGCTCGATCGCGGTAGTCGGCGCATCGCCCAAGGGCGGCTACGGCGGACGGCTTCTGAACGCGGTGTTGAAATGCAGGGAGCGCGTAAAGATCTACCCCGTGAATCCGAATTACGACGAGATCACGGGCGTCAAGTGCTATCGCAGCATCGCGGATCTGCCCGAAGCGCCGGACTTGGTCGGCATCATCGTGCCCTACGACAAAGTGCTTCCCGTGATGAAGGAATGCCACGCGAAAAAAGCGGGCTCGGCCATCGTTATTTCCGCCGGGTTTGCCGAGCGCGGCATCGCCGCGCGTCTCGATCTGCAAAAAGAGCTCGGCGCGTTCGCGAAGGAATCCGGGTTGCGCATCACCGGCCCGAATTGCCTCGGCCTCGCCAATGTCAGGGACGACATCTGGGCGACCGCGTCCTCGCGCACGTTAGGCGGCCTCACCGGCCACATCGCGCTGGTATGCCAGAGCGGCGCAACGGCGTTCGGCCCCTTCCTGCTGCGCGCGGTGGACGCGGGCATCGGCTTGAGCCACATCATTTCCACCGGCAACGAATCCGATCTCGACTTTGCCGATTTCGCGCGCTATCTGATCGACGATCCGGGCACGCGCGTCATCGCCGGTTTCGTCGAAGGCTTCAAGGACGTGCAAAAGTTTATCGCGGTCGCGGCACTCGCGGCAGAGCGCGGCAAACCCATCGTGCTGATCAAGATCGGGCGCTCGGCATCCGGGGCGGAAGCCGCACGGTCGCATACCGCGGCGCTCACCGGTGCTGACGCGTTGTATGAAGCGGTATTCAAGCAATACGGCGTCATCCGTGTGCAGGACTACGATGAACTGCTGGAAGTCTCGCAGCTACTTGCCAATTCCAAAAAACCGCCGCAGCGCGGCATCGCGGTGGTGTCGCATTCGGGCGGCATCAGTTCGCTCACCGCCGATATGCTGGGCCTCGCCGGGCTCGACTTGCCGGTGCTGACGGATCACGCGCGCGACGGCATCAACGACATACTGAAAGACTTCGGGTGGGCGGCGAATCCGGCGGACGTCACCGGTTTTGCGCGCGGCGAGCATTTCCCCAAAATCATGGACTACATGATCAACGAACCCACCGTCGGCACGCTGGTCATCGCCAGCGCCGGCGCGGGCAACCAGGTCGATCACGTTATTGCCGAACGCGACCGCAGCGACAAGAGCGTGGTTTTCTTCTGGACCGCGAGCCGCGGCGACCAGACCACGCTGCCCAAGCTGAAGGCGTCCAACATTCCGATTTTTTACTCGCCGGAGAAACTCGCGCGCGGCCTCAAATACCTGATCGACTATCACGCGTGGCGTGACCAGCGTGCGGCCGGCGGCATCGCGCAAGTGCCCGCGCTCGCCGCGGCGCAGGAAAAAACTTTGCAGTGGCTGAATACGATAGTCCGCGCGACACTGTCCGAGAGCGAAAGCAAGCAGGCGATTGCGGCGTGGGGTGTCACCGCACCCCGCGAGATATTGGCGCAATCCGCCGCAACCGCCGCCGACGCTGCGCAGAAAATCGGCTATCCGGTCGTGATGAAAGCGGATTCGGCGGACATTCCCCACAAAACCGAGGCCGGCGTCGTGCGTCTGGGCCTGCGCAACGCGGACGAGGTGTGCGCCGCGCATGCCGAAATCATGGCCAATGCCGCGCGCCATGCGCCCGCCGCGAAAATCAACGGCGCTCTCGTGCAGGAAATGGTGACGGGCGGCATCGAAGTCATCGTCGGCGTTTCATACGACGCGCAACTCGGCCCCATGCTGCTGTTTGGCAGCGGCGGCGTATTGGTGGAAGTCTACAACGACGTAGCACTCCGCCATTGCCCGATCACCCGCGCCGAAGCCCTTGAGATGATTGCAGAGGTCAAAGGCGCGAAACTATTGCGCGGGTTCCGCGGCAGGCCCGCGGCGGACATCGATGCGCTGGCGGACACCCTGGTGAGCGTGTCCCACCTCGCGGTGCATCTGGAAGGCCGGCTCGCGGAACTCGACATCAATCCGCTGATGGTGTTGGCTAAGGGACAGGGTGTTAAAGCGGTCGACGCGCTGGTGGTGTTACGTAGTTGACCGCGCGGTGATTGCAGCCTGCTTCTCGGCATCGCGCGCCGTGCACGCCTCCGCTGTAGCAAGCACAACGATCGCCCGCTCGTCGACGGGCACGTCGATCATGCGGCCGTCGAGCGGCACCGCCGCGGTTCCCGCCGCGACGCCGGCGGCGAACGCCTCCCGCACACGCTTGTTATAGGTGACGAGTTCCGGCGTCGGCGTGTATGCGGCGTTAACCGGAGCGATCCAGTCCGGGCTCGGGCACAGCACGCCTTTCATGCCGAGGTTCTTGCCTTTCACCGCGAGCGTGTGGATTTCTTCGGGCAATGTTGCTTCCGTTCGCACGCTCAAAGGGTAGGCGATGCCGACCGGCATGACTTTTGCGGCGATGGCTTCGACGACGACGCGGCCGCGCGCGTAGACGAATGGATCGAGATCATTTTCGTACCGAAGCAACGACGTAATACCGAGATCGGCGGCGAGCGCGCTCTCGTCAAGCACCACCTGTGAAATACGCGCGCTGGCAGTGATGACGGTGCGCACATCCCACACACCGCGCGCCGATTCGAGCATCACAATGATCTGCAACGATCCGATTGCCAATCCGTGCTCGCGTTCGAGCGCCGTCACCATCTTGTCCGCTGCTACGATCTGCACTGAGGAATCTGCGCGCGCGAGCATGATGCCGCGCAATCCCGGCCCTATCGCGGCCTCGAGGTCGGCGCGCAAATTATCGCTTCTCACCCGCACGAAAACTTCCGCCGCGCCTTGCGCGGCTGACGCGATGGCCTCGCGCACACGCATCCTGGCAGCCGTGTCAGCACCGTCAAGATCGAGCGTAATCGCATCGGCGTTATGGCGCCACGCGGAGTCGACGCCGCCGGCATCATCAATGCGCACGAGCAGATTCGAGCGGCGGACCAATATCTTCATTGTGAAACCTCTAATTTATTGTCATGCCCGCGCAGGCGGGCATCCAGCAAAATTTCAAACGTCTGGGTTCCCGCCTGCGCGGGAATGACGGAACAACTAATTTTTCCGATCGTCCCTATTTGAAGCCGTAAAGCTTCTCGGGATTGTCGACGAGTATGCGGTTGCGTATCTTTTCGTCAGGCGCCCACTCGGCCAGCAGATCGAACAAAAATGCGTCGTCCGGATGCACCTTGGGGCCGGGGTGCGGCCAGTCGCTGCCCCACACCGTGCGCTCGGGCGCCGCTTTCACAAACGCTTGCGCAACAGGAGTTGCATCGGCGTAACCCGGCGAGCCAATGTCGCTGACGATATACGCACCCGAAATCTTGACCCAGGCCCGGCCTTGATCAAGCAGCGAGCGGATCACCTTGTGCGATTGATGATTGACCCCCGCCGGCTGCGGCGGCTTGCCCATGTGGTCGAAGACGATAGTCGTCGGCAGGCGCTTGAGCATGTCCGCGTTGTCGATAATCTGCCGCGCTTCCATGTTGAGCTGCACGTGCCAGCCGTAAGCCGCAATGCGCTTGGCGAGCGGCTCTATCATGTCGATGCTGACCACCGCGGTCTCCGGATTGCCGACCGTGAAGCGGATGCCACGGATGCCCCCGTCGTTGAGGCTCTTCAACTCGGCATCAGTCACCGTCGGCTTCAACACGCCAATGCCGCGCGCGTTTTCGATGCCCAGTTGCTTGATAGCATCGACCGTGACGCTGTTATCCGTCGCGTAGTTGCGCGGCTGCACGATGATCACGCGCGACACACCGATGCGCTTCTGCAGCAACCGGTAATCCGCTACCGCGCCGTTCAGCGGATGAGCGACCGGCGGCTGGAAGCGCGGATCGTAAATATGGATATGGCAGTCGGCCGCGTTCGGAGGTGCTTTGAGCGTCGGCGCGTTGGTGCCCGACGAATTCGGGACTTTGTGCTGCGTATTGTGGTCAGTCATGGAAGTCTCGCATCTTTAGAATCCATCTCAAAAATCCAACATGGGGTTATTTGTATGAATTTTTCGGCGTTCATCGGCGGTTCCGCACTGTTTTTGAGGCCATTTCTAATAAAATTCAACCGCGCTCCGGCCACGCCGGCGGATGGAAACCGCGCGGCACCGCCGGGCGCGCCCAGCGCGCGGGGGTTTCCGACAATTGCACGACCGGCGCAAGATTAGTGAGCCGGCCTATCGGTGAATCGTGTTCGACCATCAGCGGTTTCAATTCAGCGGCCGGCATTTCGTTTGCCACGTTTTCATACTCGGCGGGCTTAAGCAGCCCATGCCCGCGTATCCAGTGTCCCGCGCCGGCGAGCGAAACGCGCACGAACCAGCTGCCGCCTTCGCGCACGCGGCGGCCAAGCGCAATCATTGCGCCATAGGCCAGCAAATAACCCGCGACATAATCCTGCTCGGATACCGGCAGGAACGCCGGGCGCTCGTTGTTCGGGCGGTAAGCCATTCCGTTCGCCGATTGCACGATGGTGTCGTAACCGCGCCGCGCCGCCCACGGTCCTTCGTGGCCCCACGCGGAGAGCGTCACGTAGACGATGCCCGGACACATCTCGGCCAGCGCTTCTGGCGAGAACCCGCGGCGCGCGAGCGTGCCGGGCCGGTACGATTGCGAGAACACGTCGCACGTCTGAATGAGCGAGCGCAGCGTTGCCTCACCGGCGGGATCACGCAGGTCGATGTGCGTGCACAGCTTGCCGACGCCGGTGTCGAAATCCGTCGGCCCCATGTCGGCCAGATCTTCGCGCGTGACACGCAATACATCCGCGCCGTGTTCCGCAAGCGTGCGCGCGCACGTCGGGCCGGCGAGCACGCGCGTGAGATCGAGGACACGCACATTCGCCAGCGGCCGGTCGCCGTCGGGCAGCGGCCGCGGTGGCGCCTCGCCGATCTTGATGATCTCCAGCAGCGGCAGCTTCGCTACCGCGTGCATCTGCGGCAGCGCGCGCCATTCCTCCTCGCTGCGCACCAAGCAGGCGCAACCGCCGGCTTCGACGATGGCGTTTTCGAGTTCGAGCCCGTCCCATTGGGCGACCGCTTTTTCCACGGCGGCCTTCTGCGCGGGCGCGCCGACGATTTTGAGGTTGACGTCGCGCATGTTGAAGAAATTGCAATGCAGATACATCCAGCGGCCGTCTTTCAACTGGTAGAAGCCAGTGATCTTCTCGGGATCTTCCGGCGGGCGCTCGCCATTGATTTTCAGGTAACGCGAGCCGCGCATCGCCGCCGCCGCCGCGCGCCCTTCCACGCGCACCTTCTGCCGCCGCCCGGTCTTCAGCTGCCACAACTCGGCCGCCGCTACTCCGGTGGCCGCAATCACCGCCGCGCCCGGCGCCAGGATTTTGTAGCGCGTCGGGAAAACCGGATCGGCACCCGTGATCTCGACGGACTCGGCGGCGGCGGCGGGCAGTCCGGCAATTTGCACGAGATCTTTCAACGAAGCAGTTGCCGTTCCCTTGCCCGCGGGCGTCACTGTATCCATCGTGTTCTCTTTCGCTTTTTCGGTTTTGGATGCCGCTCGTCGCGGCGCGTGAAAATTTATTTTTCCGTCATTGTAATCGAGCCGCGCTCAATCGATGCGGCGTTAATCGATCCGTGGCAGCAGGGCCAGGTCTTGCCATCATACATTTCCCCTTACTGCCGCCTCGCTGTTGCTGCTATTAATTTACCAGCGTTCATCGGCTTAATGCTGCTTTAAGTTTTCGAATTTATTTCTAATCAACCCGCACGCCCGAGAAGGGCCGCGCAACGCACGCCGGCCGGCATCGGGATCACCTCCAGTCGGCCCGCACAACGACGCTCGAAGCCTTCGCCGCGATGGTGAAATCGGAACTCGCGCGACGCGAAAGTAATCAAGTCCGCCGGCATACGGATCGAGTGACGGTCGCGGGAAGCATCAACTCGCCGCCAGACACACCAGCGCCGCCACCGCCGCCGCGAGTCCCGCGATTTTTCGCGCGCTGGCGCGCTCGCCCAGCCATAGTATCCCGGCGCTCGCGGTAATCACGAACCCCATCTGCGCGACAGGCACCAGCACGCTCGCCTCGCCGCGCACGAGGCTGGTCGCCATCAACATGAATGCAAAGCCAAGCAGCAGCGCCGCGCACGCGGCGTACGGCCAGGTTGCCGCCGGCGGATTGAATTTTCGCTCGGGCAAATAACCAAACACTGTCGCGAGCGGAAAAAACACCGCCGCCTGCGCTACCACCATGGTTGCCGGCGTCGCGCCGTGCATAACGCCGAGCTTGTAGCAGAAGTTCGCAATGCCGAGGGCGATCGTCGCAACCAGCACCCACACCAGCGACGCGCGGGACGCGCCTGTCTGCCCCGCCGTGCCGGCACCACCGAGCAGCAACCACACCGCGAGCAACGCGAGTGCCAGGCCCGCGATCTTGAATGCACCGAGCGGCTCGCCGAGCACGATAACTGCAAGCGCGGCGGTGAGCGTAAAGCTCAGCCGGAATATCGGCGCGTTCACGCTCACCGCGCCGTCGCGCAGGCTGCGCGAGAAATTATAGAGCGCGACAAACACGCACAGCCCTGCAGCCGCGCCCCACCCCGCCGCCGGCACGATATTGAGCGCGCCTGTCGCCAGCGCGTATGCCAGCATCGCCGGCGCGTACATCCACGCCTGCACCATCAGGAAATGATGCGGCTTGACGCCGGCGGTCGCGGCGCGCTTGTAGACGAGGTCGGCCAGCCCGTAGCAGAACATCGCACCGAGTGCGTAACCGAATTCCGCGCTTATGTTCAAAGTACCACTTGACTCATCAGGTTTTCCGACAAATTTCTAATCGGCCCGCGCCCCGGATTCCTTGACGACTTTCGCCCACTTCGCGAGTTCGGACTTGATGAACGCCGCGAACTGCTGGGGCGAGGTGCCTGCCGGCTCGACGCCCATGTTCGACAAAAATGTTTTCATGTCGGGCGCGTTGAGGCCTTTGACGATTTCGCGGTTGAGCGCGTCGATGACCTCGGGCGGCGTGCCCTTCGTCGAGACCACGCCCCACCACGACGTCGCCTCGAAGCCGGGCGCCGTCTCCGCAAGCGCGGGGATCTCCGGCAATGCCGGCGAACGCTTCAGCGAAGTCACCGCGATTGCAGCAAGCCGCCTGGCGCGAACCTGCGGCAGCGCGGCGACCATGTTGGCGAAGCTCATCGTGATCTGGCCGCCCACCAGATCGATCATCACGGGACCGGTGCCTTTGTACGGCACGTGCACGAGATTCAGGCCGAAGGTGCTGCCGAAGAGCACGCCCGCGAGATGCTGCGAGCTGCCGATGCCGTTCGATCCGTAAGTGATCTGTCCGGGTTTCGCCTTGGCGAGCGCGATCAGTTCCGGCAGATTCTTCGCCGGCGCCGACGGATGGACGACCAGCACGTTCGCGGTGCTGCCCAACTGCGACACCGGCGCGAAATCCCTGACCGCGTCGTACGGAATGTTCTTGTACAACGCGGGATTGATCGCATGGCTGCCGATATTCGCCATCAGCAGGGTGTAGCCGTCGGGCGCGGCGGTCATCGTAATTTCGCACGCGACCAGGCCGTTGGCGCCGGCACG
>JAYVME010000356.1:0-8620 GCA_043759115.1 Betaproteobacteria bacterium
GTCATCGTTACCGGCAATATGTTCGGCGACATACTGTCGGACGAAGCGTCGATGCTGACCGGTTCGATCGGCATGCTGCCGTCGGCGTCGCTCGATGCGAACAACAAGGGGCTGTACGAGCCGGCGCACGGTTCGGCGCCCGATATCGCCGGCAAGAATATCGCCAATCCGCTGGCGACCCTGTTGTCGGCGGCGATGATGCTGCGCTATACGTTTAATGAGGAGGACGCGGCCAGGCGCATCGAGGCGGCGGTGAAAAAAGTGCTGGCGCAGGGCTATCGCACGGCCGACATTTACCAGACTGAAACGCGGCGCGTGGGCACCATCGAGATGGGCGACGCCGTGGTCGAGGCGATGAAGTGAATAGAATCCGTAACAGCATGAAACGCGCGCACGTGTTGCATGCTGTTACGGACTCTTGCGCGTCAACGCGGAAGGCTATCGCAACGTTAGAAATAGTTTGGGTCATGCAATCATGATGCGTACGGGATTTGTCGGATGGCGGGGGATGGTCGGCTCGGTGCTCATGCAGCGCATGCAGGCCGAGCGCGACTTCGACCTCATCGAACCCGTATTTTTCACCACGTCGCAAGTCGGCGGCAAAGGCCCCGCAATCGGCAAGTATCCCGCCCCCCTCAAAGATGCGGGCGATGTCGCCGCATTGAAGGCGATGGACGTGATCATCACGTGCCAAAGCGGCGAGTACACCACCCAAATGTATCCGCGGCTGCGCGCGGCGGGCTGGCAGGGCTACTGGATAGACGCGGCCAAGACGCTGCGCATGAAAGATGACGCGATCATCATTCTCGATCCAGTCAATATGTCCGTGATCAAGGACGCGCTCGCGAAGGGCATCCGCAACTACATCGGTGGCAATTGCACGGTGAGTTGCATGCTGATGGGCTTGCACGGCTTGTTTGAGCACGATCTCATCGAGTGGATGACGTGCATGACCTACCAGGCGGCTTCCGGCGGTGGCGCGCAGCATATGCGCGAGTTGCTGACCCAGTTTGGTCTGGTCAATGCGGAGGTCAGGGATCTCTTGGCCGACCCGGCGTCGGCCATTCTGGAAATCGACCGCAGGGTGCACGCCAAGCAGACCGATGGCTCCCTGCCGATGGAGAATTTCCGGGGCGTGCCGCTGGCCGGCAACCTGATCCCGTGGATCGACCAGGACATGGCCAACGGCATGTCGCTCGAGGAATGGAAAGGCGGCGCGGAGACCAACAAGATACTCGGGCGCGGCGCCGCTTTCGGCACGTCGGCAACCCCGGTCGAGAGCCTGTGCGTGCGGGTCGGCGCCATGCGCTGCCACAGCCAGGCGCTCACCATCAAGTTGAAGCGGGATGTGCCGCTCGAAGAAATTGCCGGCATCCTCGCGTCGGCCAACGAGTGGGTGCGCGTCGTGCCCAACCAGCGCGAGCGTTCCGAGCGCGAATTAACGCCGGCGGCAGTTACGGGCCAGATGCATATTCCGGTCGGCCGCCTGCGCAAACTGGCGATGGGCGGCGATTACCTGTCGGCATTTACCGTGGGCGACCAACTGTTGTGGGGCGCGGCGGAGCCATTGCGACGCATGTTGCGCGTACTGCTCGAGCGATAGGCGCTGTGGCTACCAATTTGCCGTGCCTCAAAAAATCCAACAAAACGACAGGTTTCAGGCACTTTTCCACGAGGTTAGGCCGGTGTCTCTGGTAAAATAACCATTAGCTGCTAGCCAATAGATTCATAAGGTTAGAGGCAAGGTTAGCTTGCAACCCTAACTATTTGATGTTAATTTACTTGTTGCAGAAAATAACAAGAGGCTCGGCCGTGCGAAAATTTCCATATAAAACATGGTTATTGGCAGGCGTTTTCCTGCTGTACCCGTGGGTTGCTCATGCGGCCGGCTTGGGCAAACTCACTATTTTGTCCGCGTTGGGTCAGCCGCTGTCCGCGGAAATCGATCTGACATCCATTCAGAAAGACGAGCTTGCCTCGCTCGTCGCGCGCATCGCTTCACCCGAAGCGTTTCAGCAAGCCAACATCGTCTACAGTCCGGCGCTGATCGGCGTGCGGCTCAGCATCGAGCGGCGCTCGGATGGCAAGCCCTACATCAAGGTCATGTCGACGCGGCCTGTCAACGAGCCGTTTCTCTCCGTGCTGGTCGAGTTAAGCTGGTCGCAAGGACGTTTGGTGCGTGAGTACACGACGCTGATCGATCCACCCGGGTATGCGGCTCCCGCGCCGGCCGCGGCGCCAGTCGTGCCCGCCGTTGGGGTTGTGCTACCCGCGGCGCCTGAAACCAAACCTGTCGCGCCCGTGCCGCAGTCCACCGCCGCCGCGCCAGCGGAACCGTCGCCGAAAGCGGCCCCCAAGGCGCCGGCCAGCCTGCGTCCGGCAGCCACAGTCAAACCCGCAGCCGCCGAATATGCCGTCAAGCGAGGCGATACGCTCGCCAGGATCGCCGCCAGCGTGAAGCCCGAAGGCGTCACGCTGGAGCAAATGCTGGTCAGTCTTTATCGCAATAACTCGGATGCATTTGAGGGCAACATGAACCGCATGAAGACCGGCAAGATTCTCCGCGTGCCGGACAAAGACAGCGTCGCCGAAACGCCGCAGCCCGCCGCCGTGAAGGAAATTCGCGTGCAGGCTGCGAACTGGAATGCGTATCGAATGAAGTTGGCCGAAACGGCGGGGGCGGCGCCGGCGCAAGAAACGACCAAGTCGGCGGCGGGCGGCAAAATCGCGACCGCGGTTGATGATAAAGCCGCCGGTAAAGAAGCCCCCAAGGAAGTGCTGAAGTTGTCGAAGGGCGAAAGTCCAGCCCCGGGCAAAGCCGGCAGCGGGAAACCGGTGTCGGCGAAAGAGCGCATGCGCATGCTGGAAGAAGAGGCCGTTGCGCGCGAGAAATCGCTCGCGGAAGCCAATGATCGTGTCGCGCAACTCGAAAAAAATATCAAGGATATGCAGCGTTTGCTCGAGATCAAAGGCATCGCGCCGGGCGCCAAACCCGCCGCGACGCCGCCACCTGCGCCGCCGCCCGCGAAAGCAGAGCCAGCCAAGTCTGCCCCGCCGCCCGCTATAGACGCAGGCAAAGCGCTGACTGAAGCGCCGAAGGGCGAGCAAAAAGCGGCGCTACCGGACAAGCCGCCCGTCATCGAGCCGCCGAAAGCAGAACCGCCTAAAGGTGAGTCGCCCAAAGCTGAAGCACCGAAAGCCAAGCCCAAGGCCGTAGTGCCGGCCAAGGCCGCGCCCGAGCCTGATCTGGTCGACCAGATTATCAGTGCTGCCACTGATCCGGTTTATCTTGGCGGCGGGTTGGGTGCGCTTGCAATCATTGGTGGTGGAGTGTTTTGGCTGGCGCGTCGCCGGCGCGGGCAGGCTGGAGATAGCACTTCCAGAAGCACTTCCAGAATCGAAAAAATCGCGCCGACGGCTGGCAAGGCCGCGGCCACTGCAGGCATGGCAGCTTCGCCGATGATTGCCCCGGCAGTCACCGGCAGTGATGACGTCGATCCGCTGGCGGAAGCCGATCTGTACCTCAACTTTGGCCGTGATGCGCAGGCTGAAGAAGTGCTGAAAGAAGCGCTTGCGAAAAACCCGCGGCATGAAGAGGCGCAACTTAAGCTGTTGCAGATTTATGCCGGGCGCAAAGACAAGGCCGAATTTGAAAAGATCGCCGGCAATCTGCATACGCAGACTGCGGGCGTGGGTGATAACTGGCTTAAAGCCGCCGGCATGGGTTACGCCTTCGACCCTGAGAACGCGCTCTATGAAGCCGGCAAGGCTGCGCCGGCCGCGGCGGCACCACTGGTTGGGGGCGGCGCGGTACCCGGCACCGATCTTGATTTCGACCTTGAGTTATCGCCGGGCGCCGGCAATGTGACCAGGACCGACGTGGCGTTGGAAAGCGGGATAGCCGAGAAAACGATGATGATGCAGCCCGGAGAACTGGCGGGCATGGCGGCTGCTCCGGACGATCCATCGGCGGTCCTGGACATCACGCAGGACTCAGCGACTCGGGCCATGGCGGCGGCAGACACGGCCGCTACGCCCGACTTTACGCTGAATGTGCCGGCGGGCAGCGGAGGCGCCGCGGCCATGGTGCCGGATTTTACTGTCGACGCGCCGGCCGAAGACGTCTTAATCACCGACGTTACCGGCGATTCCGCGGTGCCGATGGTCAGCGTAATCGATTTCAACTTCGATGCGCCGGCGGCGCCCGCAGCTGAGCCCGGGGAATTCAAGCACGACAGCACGATGATCATCTCGCCGGAAAATCAGGAACAGGCCACCGGCCTCAACATGGACTTCGACATCGGCAGCACCGCGGCGGCCGAGCCGGCCGGCACCAGCTTGGATGCCGAGTTCAAGCTCGATCTCGGTGGCGACGCGCCCGCCGCGCCGGTGGTGCCCGACCTCAAGTTTGACGACATCAGCTTGAGTCTCGATGACGTGCCCGGGATGGAAGCCGCGGTACCCGCGGCCGATGCTGGTGGCGCCAAAGACGATCATTGGTACGACGTGCAAACGAAATTCGATCTCGCCAAGGCTTATCAGGAAATGGGCGACAAGGACGGCGCGCGCGAAATTCTGCAAGAAGTCATCAAAGAGGGCGACCCCGCTCAGCAGGCGGAAGCCAAACAGTTGCTCGATTCTCTCGGCTGACGGAGCGCGGCGGGTCGCGGGCAATCGTGCCGCCGGTTTTTTCGCTCGATTTCATGGACTGGCTGCGCTACGGTGCAGCCAGTTTTATTTTGGAGGTTGCTAACCCGCAATGAGGGTCGCGCTCGGCATCGAGTATAACGGCAGCGCGTTTTGCGGCTGGCAAACCCAGTCCTCCGGATGCGCGGTGCAGGATGCGCTCGAGCGCGCGCTGTCAGGCATCGCGGGAGAGAAGATCTCGACGATTTGCGCGGGGCGCACCGACGCCGGCGTGCACGCGCTGGCGCAAGTGGTCCATTTCGACTGTAACGCTGCGCGCCCCGACTCCGCATGGGTGCGCGGCACCAATACGTCGCTGCCGGTGGGCGCGGCAGTGACGTGGATGCAGCCCGTGGCGGACGAATTCAATGCGCGCTATTCCGCGCAGGAGCGTTGCTATCGTTACGTTCTATTGAACCATCCGGTGCGATCGGCGCTCAATCAGGGACGGGTCGGCTGGTTTCACGCGCCACTCGACGTTACCCGCATGCACGAGGCCGCGCCGCACCTGTTGGGCGAGCATGACTTCAGTGCGTTCCGCTCGTCGGAATGTCAGGCTAAATCGCCGGTGCGCGAATTGCGGCGCCTGGAGGTCAAGAGGAGCGGCGACTACATCGTGTTCGAGGTGGCCGCCAACGCGTTCCTGCACCGCATGGTACGCAACATCGTCGGATGCCTGGTGTACGTCGGCAAGGGCAGGCACGATCCAGCGTGGGTCGGCGAGGTGCTGGCAAGCCGCGATCGCGCGCTGGGGGCGCCGACGCTGGACGCAGCGGGACTCTATCTCGCGCACGTGAGCTATGATGCGAAGTGGGGATTGCCACCGCTCGCACGCCGGGCGTGGTTTGACGAAAATTGATGGATGCCATGGCGACAGCGGTCAAAATTTGCGGCATTACGCGGGCGGAGGACGCCCACGCGGCAGCACGTCTTGGCGCGCATGCTGTCGGTTTTGTGTTTTATGCCAAAAGCCCGCGCAACGTCGGGGCCGCCCGTGCGGCAGAGCTCGCAAAGGCACTGCCGCCGTTCGTCACGGC
Source organism: Betaproteobacteria bacterium (assembly GCA_043759115.1). Lineage (GTDB taxonomy): Bacteria > Pseudomonadota > Gammaproteobacteria > Burkholderiales > SG8-41 > PALSA-1004. The sequence continues at coordinate 5,724 of JAYVME010000356.1, forward strand.
GGTCGGATTGTTCGTCAATCCCGCGGTGCGAGAAGTCGAAAGCGTGCTTGAACACGTGCGCCTCGACCTGCTGCAGTTCCACGGCGAAGAGCCGCCCGAATTATGCGCGCGGTTCGGCGTGCCGTACATCAAGGCGCTGCGCGTCAAAGCAGGCGTCGATTTGCTACAATACGCGCGTGTTTACGCTGGAGCGCGCGGACTGCTGCTCGATGCCTACGTTGATGGCGCGCATGGCGGCACCGGCACCGCGTTCGACTGGAGTCTCATTCCGCGCGAGTTGCCGCTGCCGGTGGTACTGTCGGGCGGTCTCAATCCCGAAAACGTTGCCGCGGCGATACGCGCCGTCGCCCCGTGGGCGGTCGATGTGAGTTCGGGGGTCGAGGCGAGCCCCGGCGTCAAGGACGCGCGCAAAATTGCAGAATTCATGAAAGAGGTGCGCAGTGCAGATGTATGACCTGCCCGACGAGCGCGGACATTTCGGCCAGTACGGCGGCGTGTTTGTCGCTGAAACGCTGATTGAAGCGCTCGACCAACTGACAGCCGAGTACGAACATTACCGCAACGACCCGGCATTCCGCGCCGAGTTCGAATACGAGTTGAAGCACTACGTCGGCCGGCCGAGTCCGGTCTATCACGCCAGACGCTGGTCGGAGCATTTCGGCGGCGCGCAGGTTTACCTGAAGCGCGAGGATCTCAATCACACCGGCGCGCACAAAATCAACAACACGGTCGGTCAGGCGCTTCTGGCCAAACGCATGGGCAAGCCGCGCGTGATTGCCGAGACCGGCGCCGGCCAGCACGGTGTTGCGACGGCCACCGTCGCCGCGCGCTACGGCATGCAGTGCGTGGTCTACATGGGCGCCGAGGACATCAGACGTCAGGCGCAGAACGTTTATCGCATGAAGCTGCTGGGGGCCAGCGTAGTGCCGGTCGAATCCGGTTCAAAGACGCTGAAAGACGCGCTCAACGAGGCGATGCGCGACTGGGTCACCAATGTGAACGACACGTTCTACATTATAGGTACCGTCGCCGGCCCGCATCCGTATCCGATGATGGTGCGCGACTTTCAGTCGGTGATCGGCATCGAGTCCAAGTGGCAAATGCTGGAGATGGCCGGCCGACAACCCGACGCGGTGCTGGCATGCGTAGGCGGTGGCTCCAACGCGATGGGGCTGTTTTACCCGTATATTGCGGAAGAAAAAGTGCGGTTGATCGGGGTCGAGGCCGCCGGCCACGGACTCGAGACCGGCAAGCATGCGGCCACGCTGTGCGCGGGTAAACCCGGCGTTCTGCATGGCAACCGTACTTACCTGCTACAGGATGACGACGGCCAGATCATCGAGACGCACTCCATTTCCGCCGGGCTCGATTATCCGGGCGTCGGGCCCGAGCACGCCTGGTTGAAGGATAGCGGCCGCGCCGAGTATGTCGCGGTGACCGACGATGAAGCGATTGAGGCGTTTCACAACCTGTGCCGTCTCGAAGGGATTATTCCGGCGCTCGAATCGAGCCACGCGCTGGCGTATGCCGCGAAAATGGCGCCGCGCATGCAAAAAGATCAGATCCTGCTCATCAACCTGTCGGGCCGCGGCGACAAGGACATGCATACGGTGGCGGAAAAATCGGGACTGAAATTCCAGTGAGGCGGGAGGCGTTAGGCGTGAGGCGTAAAATCAAAGCCGTCGTGAGTCGTTTCGCCTCACGCCTAACGCCTCACCCCTCACGGGTTCGCTGATGTCAAGAATCGCCGCCACGTTTAAACAGCTGAAGCAACAGGGACGAAAAGCCCTGATCCCGTTTGTCACCGCCGGCGACCCGGACCCGGCGATGGCGGTGCCGCTGATGCACGCGCTGGCGGCAGCGGGCGCCGATGTCATCGAATTGGGCGTGCCGTTTTCGGACCCGATGGCGGACGGACCCACTATACAGCGGTCAAGCGAACGCGCGTTGAAGCACGGCACCTCGCTCAGGCACGTGCTTGGATTCGTCGCCGAATTCCGGCGCACCAACAGCGCAACACCCGTCGTGCTCATGGGTTATGCCAATCCGATCGAAGCGATGGGCTGCGAGAAATTTGCTGATGCGGCGCGCACTGCCGGTGTGGACGGCGTACTGGTCGTCGATTATCCGCCGCAGGAGGCCGGCCGCCTGTCCGAATTGCTCGCCGCGCGTGCGATTGACGCGATATTTCTGCTGGCACCGACCTCGACCGAATCGCGCATCAAGGAAGTCGCGCGCTACGCGCGCGGTTACGTCTATTATGTATCTTTACGCGGCGTGACGGGTGCAGCGAACCTCGATATCGATGACGTGGCGCGCAAACTGCCGGCAATCCGCACGCACATCAAACTGCCGATTGGCGTTGGCTTCGGCATACGTGACGCGCAAACCGCCAGGGCGGTCGCACAAGTCGCGGATGCTGTTGTCATTGGCAGCCGGCTGGTGCAGGAGATCGAAGCGAGCCCGCGCGAACGCGTGCTGGACAATATTTCAATTCTGGTCAAGGATATCCGCAGTGCGCTCGATCGCTGAGGTGCTGATACCATGAGTTGGTTGAAGAAACTGTTGCCGCCCAAGATCAACCGCGACGGCGGCAGCCCGAAAAAGAACGTTCCCGAAGGACTGTGGAGCAAGTGTGATGCATGCGAGGCGGTACTCTATCGCACGGACCTCGAACAGAACTTATACGTTTGTCCGAAATGCAATCACCACAACCGTTTGTCGGCGCGCGAGCGTCTCGACAGCCTGCTCGATCCCGAAGGCCGCTACGAGATCGGCTATGAAGTTCTGCCCGTTGATACGCTCAAGTTCAAGGACAGCCGGCGCTATGCCGAGCGTCTGGAAGAGGCGCGCAAAGAGACCGAGGAAGACGATGCGCTGGTGGTGATGCAGGGCAG
>JAYVME010000357.1:0-8610 GCA_043759115.1 Betaproteobacteria bacterium
ACGGTAGCACTGGTCATCTTTCGGACTGCGCGGCTGAAAGTCCGGCGCGCCTGAACTCATATGCACATATTCGCCATCCGCAAACCACAACACGTGCACACCGCGCGAATGCGGGCCGGACGCGTCAAAATGCGAGATCAGCTTCGGCTGCTCCGGGTTGCTCACGTCGAACATGTCGAAGCCCGCGGGTTTGTCGCCGACCTTGGTGGTTTGATACGCCACCGTCAGCGTGTTGCCGACGACATCCAGCGAATTTGAGCGCATGCCGCGATGTGGCAGCTCGGTTTGCACCACGACTTTGGGATTGCGCGGATCGCTGACGTCCACACCGGTAAAATTCTTCGGTGCCGATTCGTGGGCGAGCCACAGTATGCGCCGTCCGTCGGGCGCGAGCTGCATGTTCATGCCCTCGCCCATGCCGCCGAAACCTCCCAATTCATGATGCGAGAGAAGTTTCATGTTCCACGCCAGGGTTTCCGACGGGTCCGCGCCTTTTACCATGCTGATTTTCTGATTCATGTGATAAAGCTTTCCTGCTGATGAATAATTGCAACCAGGTTGTAGTGGATTGCCGCGACGTTCATATGCTGTAAAAAACCAGCATCTTACCGGCTTTATCGCGCTCTGACACCACTCAGGTCGACGCGACGTCCTCTTTCCAGCGCAGCCATACGCGCAGTTTTCGAAAATCCTCCGCGTTGATGCTGTCGGGCAGAATGACAATTCGTCTGGTGCCGCGGTCGGATTGCCGCAAGTTCAGGATGGTCAGATAAGACGTTACGTAAGTACTACCCAGAACTTCGCATTCGTCCCATTCGCCGCGGTTCGTCTGGACACTGAGTTTGTTGTCGCTGCCGATCTCGATCGCCACCACCGAGTCCGCCGTCAACAACAAGGATTGTCGCCCGATAAAGATCAGCCAATAACCGGCTAAACCAGCCGCTGCAACCGCTTTGATCCAAAACGGGATATCGACCCGCATGATGACTGCGATCGCGGCGCCATGTGCAAACGCCACAATTACGGCCAGAAGCCGTGACGAACGAAGGCTTATTCTTAGCACAACGTCGGGTGTGCCTGCTACCGGCCGCGTCGCATGCCGACCGTTGACTACTACGGCCTAGCGTTTCTGGGCATCGTTTGCCGCGCTCACCACCGCTGGCCGCGAGTGAGGTGTATCGATGACAACCGCCTTGGGTTGTTCGTCCTTATACCGCGCCACCGCCTGCACGTGCTCGACGCGCACCTCGTCCATCTTAAGCGCCATTAAAATGCGATACGCTTCATGCACCGTGCGATAATGCGTGCCCGCATCGGCGATACCGTGATTTGCGGGATTCTTGGGATCGAATTTCTTCGCCAGCCGGAAAAACGCCTGCTGTATTGCTTTCGGGCTGGCTTGGACAGTGACACTCAGTTGATCGTACAACGTTTTCATACCCCTCCCTGACCGCACCCCAGCGGAAGAAACCGCCTTTTAGGCATTAGAATCAAGGTTTAAAGCGCTGTCAAATCTATCAATTTGATAGATTTTTTATAAAGGCATGATTTTTATAATTATTTAACCAACAATTGTAGAATTTTATGGATAAATATTTTTCCTGGCGCAAATTATTTCCCGCCGCCGACAGTCGGAATACCATGAATAGCGAAACGAATTTCTGATGGCCGAAGCACCCCACCTCACCGACATTGGCAATGCCGGGTTCCCTGCGACCACCCCGGGAACGGCGGACGCCGGTCTTGCAAACCTGCCGCACTTCGGGTTGATCCACTTTTCTGGTTCAGACGCACAGTCTTTCCTGCATGGACAGTTGAGTTGCGACGTCAACGGACTCTCATCCGGCCGCGCACAATACGGCAGCTACAGCACGTCCAAGGGGAGGATGCTCGCGAGCTTTCTGTTGTGGCGTGACGATACCGGTTACATGATGCAATTGCCCCGCGCGCTGTGCGAGCCCATATGCAAGCGTTTATCGATGTATATTCTGCGCTCGAAGGTCACGGCGCGTGACGTAAGCAATGAGCTCTGCTTGTTCGGCGTGACGGGCGCCAATGCGCAGGTGCGGCTGCAGCCGATATTCAAACTGATACCGCCAACCCCGCTTGCAATTACCACGGCAGGCCAGGTGAGCCTGCTGCGGCTTGATGCCGGGCGCCTGCAGATTATCGCGCCAACCGCGCACGCCGGCGAATTGAAAATTGCGCTTGGCGGGGATTTTGCGGCGGTCAGTCCGGCGGCTTGGAATTTAATGACCATTCGCGCGGGAATTCCATTTATCACAGCGGCAACGCAGGATCAGTTCGTGCCGCAAATGGCGAACCTGGACTTGATTGAGGGCGTGAGTTTCAGCAAGGGCTGTTATCCTGGACAAGAAATCGTCGCCCGCATGCACTACCTGGGCAAACTCAAACAGCGGATGTATCTTGCCAACATCGGTGGTAACGAGGTGCCGCAACCCGGAGACAAGCTCTATAGCGCCGATACCGGCGAACAGGCGACGGGCATGATCGTAAATGCCGCCCCCGCTCCCGAGGGCGGCCACGACGTGCTTGCCGTCCTGCACATTACGAGCTTCCATGGCGGCGACGTGCACTTCAAATCGCCTGCAGGGCCGGCGCTGAAATTCACCACATTACCCTATAAGATGCCGGCCTGACCCGCCCGTGATCGCCGCGCCATGTGCCTGATATTGCTCGCCCACAAAACTCATCCCGATTACCCGCTCGTGCTCGCCGCGAACCGCGATGAATCCTATGCGCGTCCCACTGCGCCGGCCGCGTTCTGGAATGATTACCCGCATATCTATGGGGGGCGCGATCTGGAGCAAGGCGGCACGTGGCTCGGCATCACGCGCAGCGGCAGAATCGCCGCCGTGACCAATTTTCGCGATGGCAATGCCCCCAGGAGTTCATCTCGCTCGCGCGGCGAGCTCGTGGCAAATTATCTGCGAGGAAGTCAGTGCGCGGCGAATTATCTCGCGCAGGTGACCCGCGATGCGCATGCCTATAACGGCTTTAATCTGATCGCGGGCGACCTCGATGAATTACATTACCTCTCTAATCGCGGCGGCCAAGTAACCGTCATCACACCGGGCATACACGGACTGAGCAATCATCTGCTCGACACGCCATGGCCCAAGGTTGAACGTGGCCGGAAAATCCTCGGCGAACTGGTGCGGGGCAGCGCGCAGGAATTGATCGACGGCCTCTTCGCACTGCTCGCCGACCGCACTGCCGCGCCAGACGACGCGTTGCCGCAGACCGGCGTCGGATTGCCGCGTGAGCGCGTATTATCTCCCGCTTTCATCGTAACGCCAGCCTATGGCACGCGCTCGTCCACGGTAATTCTGGTCGACAATCACGGCCAGGTTGTGTTCATCGAGCGCAGTTTCGGCGACGGCGGCAAGCCGGGACATACCGTGACGGGACGCTTCTCGCTCGAAACGGCGCCTACCCCGGCCTCAGCCTAAAGCAGCAATAGTCTCATCGTGCGATGAGGAATACCGGCATCCAGGTATTCTTCGCTGACGACTTCAAAACCGTAGCGCCGATAAAATGCGATTGCATGGGTTTGCGCGCTCAGTTCGACCATCGGGTGACGCGCTTCACGTGCGGCAACAATCAATTCCATCAGTATTGCGCCGCCAACCCCGCGTCTGCGCCAGCCCTGCATGACTGCCATCCGGCCGATATGACCATCGGGCAACAGCCGGCCCGTACCGACCGCGTCGCCCCCCGCGGCTGCAGCCAGCACGTGCAGGCAGTGCTCGTCGATGCGGTCCCATTCGAGTTCCTCGGGAACACGTTGTTCGTCCACGAACACGAGTTTGCGGATTGCGCGCAACGCGGCGCCCGCCTCGCTCCAACTCACGCGCCGGACCGTAACTTGTGGAGAGATATTCATCATCCTGAATTATAATCGTGGCCGTCCGTTCACGAACCGGCAATTCCGGAATCGAACCCGATGCAAAGTTTATGGAAAGATGATGAGGCGGCGGATTACCCCGGCGACCTCGCGCAACGCGTTTATACCTCGCGCCTGCTCGGCCGCGACAAGTCGCTGGTGTTGCACGGCGGCGGCAATACCTCGGTAAAGATTCGCGAACGCAATCTGGTCGGCGACGAAGAAGACATCCTGTATGTCAAAGGCAGCGGCTGGGATCTCGAGTTCATTGAAGAGGCCGGCTTCTCGCCGGTGCGCATGGCTCACCTGCTCAAGCTCGCGCGGCTTGAGGCCCTCAGCGACCCGCAAATGGTCAATGAACTGGCCACGCACATGACAAGCGCTTCAGCGCCGGCGCCCTCGGTTGAAACCATTCTGCATGCACTGCTGCCGCACAAATACGTCGACCACACGCATTCCGACGCCGTGCTGGCAGTGGCCAATACCGCGGACGGCGCCGCGCGCATTGCCAAGATCTATGGCAACCAGGTTGTCATCATTCCGTACGTAATGCCGGGCTTCGATCTCGCGCGGCTGTGTGCTGATCTGTTTCCCAGGCAAGCCGGCAAGAACACCCTCGGCATGGTGCTGCTGAACCACGGCATCTTCTCCTTTGGCGCGACGGCGCGGGAATCCTATGCGCGCATGATTCACCTGGTCGATCTCGCCGAACGATATCTCGACCGACATGGCGCCTGGCATCTCACGCCCGCAACAAGCGGCGCGGCGCACGCACCGGCGTCAACCGAAATCGCCGAATTACGCAAAAAGATCTCGCATACCGCCGGCAGTCCGATGATCGTCGTGACGCACGTGGACCAGCGCACCACGTCGTTTGTGCATCGCGCCGACCTTGCGGAAATGTCCCAGCAGGGCCCGGCGACACCCGACCACGTCATCCGCACCAAGCGCCTGCCGATGCTGGGCCGTGAGGTCGAAAATTACGCGCGGTCGTATCGTACTTATTTCGACCAGAATGCATTGCAAACGAAAGAGCCGAAAACCATACTCGACTGCGCGCCGCGCGTCGTGCTCGACCCTGAACTCGGGCTATGCGCCGCCGGCCGCAGCACCAAAGATGCGGCAATTGTTGCCGACCTTTACCACCACACGATGGATGTGATCGAGCGTGCCATGTTGCTGGGCGGTTACCAGGCCTTGCCGGCGCGCGATATTTTCGCGGTCGAATACTGGGACCTTGAGCAGGCAAAACTACGCAAGGCCGGCAAGCCGCCGTCGTTCGCCGGCGAAATTGCGCTCGTCACCGGCGCCGCGTCGGGCATCGGCAAGGCTTGTGTTGATGCCCTGCTGGCCCGCGGCGCGGCGGTCATCGGTCTCGATCTCGACAGCAAAATCGAAGCGTTGCATAAGCGTCAGGATTTTCTCGGCCTACACTGCGACGTCACGTCACGCGATGCGGTGATTGCCGCCCTCCAGTCCGCGGTAGGCGCCTACGGCGGGCTTGATATCCTGATACTGAATGCCGGCATATTTCCCGGCGGCACTGCAATCTCCGCCCTCGACGACACCGCGTGGCGCAGCGTGATGAGCGTCAATCTCGACTCCAACCTGATACTGCTGCGCGAATGTCATGCGCTGCTCAAGCTCGCGCCGCGCGGCGGGCGCGTGACGGTAATCGGCTCGAAAAACGTGCCGGCCCCCGGCCCCGGCGCCGCGGCATACTCTGCTTCCAAGGCCGCCCTGACGCAGCTCGCGCGCGTTGCCGCGCTGGAATGGGGTGCCGACAACATCCGGGTGAACACACTGCATCCGAATGCCGTATTCGACACCGCGATCTGGAGCAACGAAGTGCTCGCTTCGCGCGCCGCACATTACGGTATGACCGTTGAAGAATACAAAAAGAACAACGTCCTGAAGACCATTATCACGAGCCGTGATGTCGCCGAGCTTGCCGTGGAAATGTGCGGTCCGCTGTTTGCCAAGACGACTGGCGCGCAGGTGCCGGTCGACGGTGGCAATGAGCGCGTGATCTGATGGCCGAATTGCGTTCAAAATTCGATACGCTGCGCTGGCGCGACAATCGCCTCGAGATGATCGATCAACGCAGCCTGCCTGCAAAAATCAGCTATTTACCGTTCGACTCGGCAGTGGCGGTTGCCGACGGCATTCGCAGCATGGTGGTGCGCGGCGCGCCGGCGATCGGCTGCGCTGCGGCGTACGGCATTGCGCTCGACGCTCTGCGGCTGCAGCATCAAACGCCCGCCGAATTCAGCCGGGGACTCGGCTCCGCATTCTGCGCGCTCGCCGCAAGCCGCCCCACCGCAGTCAATCTGTTCTGGGCGCTCGCGCGCATGCGTCGTGCGTGGGAGGGCTGCGACGCCAAAACTCCGGCATGGAGCGCCGCGCGGCTACTCGCAGAAGCGCACACCATCTTTGCCGAAGACGTTGAAGCTAACCGGCGCATGGGCCGGCACGGCGCGGAATTAATCGCAGACGGCGCCCGCATACTCACGCACTGCAATGCGGGAGCGCTCGCAACCGCTGGACACGGCACTGCGCTGGGCGTCATCAGATCGGCGATCGAGGCCGGTAAAAAAGTGACCGTATTTGCCGACGAAACGCGGCCGTTTTTACAAGGCGCGCGGCTCACGGCATGGGAGTTGATGCAGGATAATATTCCGGTAACCCTGATTGCCGACAATGCCGCGGGCTATCTGATGAGCCGCGGCGAAATCGATGTCGTTATCGTCGGCGCCGACCGCATCGCAGGCAACGGCGACGTGGCCAACAAAATCGGCACTTACCAGGTCGCGGTGCTCGCGCGCCGGCACGCCATTCCGTTTTATGTTGCAGCGCCGCTGTCAACCATAGACGCCGCAATCGCGCACGGCACGGACATCCCGATTGAAGAGCGCGGCGCGGACGAAGTCAGGGGTTATGCCGAACGACGCTGGGCGCCGGCGCATGTCGCCGTGCGCAATCCGGTGTTCGATGTCACGCCGGCGGAACTGGTGACCGCACTTATCACCGAGCGGGGCGTAGTCCCCACGCCGGACACGGCCAGTATCAGAAAGCTATTAGAGCCCGCCTAACGCATCAAATCGTCAGGCCGCCGCTGACTTCAATGACGGCCCCGTTGATATAACTGGCTTCATCCGAAGCGAGCCACGCAAAGGTGTTGGCGACTTCTTCCGGTTTGCCGAGCCGCCCCATCGGAACTTTTTCTTCGAGCGCGCGCAAAACTTTATCGGGAATCGAACCGAGGATACTGGTCGCGATGAAGCCCGGACAAACCGCGTTGGCGCGGATGCCCTTGCGGCCAAGTTCGCGCGCCCAGGTCTTCACCATGCCTATCACGCCGAATTTGGCCGCGGCGTAATTGGTCTGGCCAAAATTACCCGACAGGCCGACAATCGACGAGGCGTTGAGAATCACACCCGATTGCTGCGCGAGCATGATGTTGACCACGGCTTTCGTGCAGTTGAACACGCCTTTGAGATTGATGTCGATCACGCGATCGAACTGGTCCTCGCTCATGTTTTTCATTTGCGCGTCAGCCACGATGCCCGCGTTATTGACGAGACAGTCGACGCGACCCCACTTGGCAATGGTTGCCGCCACCATGGCCTCGAGTGACTTGATGTCGCGCACGTCAGCCGCATAACCCATTGCGTCCCCGCGGGTCTCCTTGCACAACTCGACGGTCTCGACTACCGACTCGGGCGTCAGGTCGCACACCACGACTTTTGCCCCCTCGGTCGCAAATTTGACGGCGGTCGCCTGCCCTATACCCCGCCCAGCACCGGTAATGATTGCAACCTTGTCATGCAGTCTCATAAAGCACCTTCCCTTAATAATTAAGCATTTGTCGCTGCCGCTGCAGCGCACCATCCGGTGCATTTTAGTGCACCGCACAATGATTTCGCAATAGGCTTGCGCGCGACGCGTTGAGTTACTCAATAAATAAACGACACCACCCGCTAAATGCGCCGCTAATGTGGTTCGACGCGCTAGCAAGCACCCGGGCTTATTCGAGAATACGGACCTCGTCGCCCGTCTTAATGCGCTCAAATAAGTCTAGCAAGTCATTGTTATGCATGCGAATACACCCGATGGATCCCGGCGCGCCGAGGACGATCGTATCGGGGGTGCCGTGAATGTAAATGTAACGGCGCATGGTATCGACCTCATTAAGCCGGTTGAAGCCAACTTCGCAGCCCGACAACCAGAGAATGCGCGTCAGGATCCAATCGCGGTCGGGAAATTGCTGCGCCAGCTCAGCAGTGTAGATCTCGCCGGTCGGTCGCCGTTGGACGAAAATCGCATTTACCGGCTGGCCGGCGCCGATTTTGGCGCGAATGATATGCCGGCCGCGTGGCGTGCAGAAACTGCCGTTGCGCTCGCCGGCACCGTGCCGCGAAGTGGAAACCTGATAAAGCCGGACGCAGCGCCGCCCGCCATCAAACAATTCGGCAGTTTGCAAGGAAAGACTGATATCGACTCTCGACATCAGCCCGGCGCCTGTCGACGTTGCCCGAAAAAAGCACTCAGCCGGGCACCGCATTCCGCCGCGAGCACACCGCGCACGACCGACGCATGATGATTGAGCTTCGCGTCCGCAAACAAGTCGACGATGCTCCCGCAAGCCCCGGTTTTGGGATCACACGCCCCGTACACAACCCGCGCAACTCTGGCATGCATGA
>JAYVME010000358.1:0-3747 GCA_043759115.1 Betaproteobacteria bacterium
GGCTGAAGTCGTCGCGCGCGGGCTTGGTATCGACGATCTGAAAATTGCCCATTATCCAGGCACGCCGATGGTAGACGGCAGCGCAGAATTGCGGCGCAAGGTCGCGGACGACGTGATGCCGCAAATTATTGAGGGCCTGACGTCAGCGCGCGCGAGCGAGCGAAAGGAGGGGGATGCCCGCGAACCCGCACCTCGGGAAATCGAGTTCCGTGGCACGCTCGAGGAAGTCAACAACCATTTCTATGATGCGATGTGGACCGACGGTTTACCGGTTTTCCCGCCGACAGTGCAACACATCGAGCGCTTTCTGCGTTTTACAGAGCGCGTACCGGACGAAGTGATCGGCGTCTGTCCACCAGATAACCGCGAAGCGACCGTGTGGAATATTGCAGCGACCGGCGTCATGGCGGGTTGCCGCCCTGAATATATGCCGCTGCTCATTGCGGTAGTCGAAGCGATCACCGATCCCGAGTTCAGATTGCAGGATGCCGGTTCGACTCCGGGTTGGGAGCCGCTCATCACCGTAAGCGGTCGCATTTCACGGCAGCTCGACTTCAACAGCGGCGCGAGCGTGATGCGCATCGGACGCCGCGCGAACAGCACGGTCGGCCGTTTTCTACGTTTGATCCTGCGCAACATGGCAGGTTTTCGCTTCGCGCCCGGCGCTGGCGACAAAGGCAGCATTGCGCAGAATTGTTTTGTTGCGCTGGCCGAAAACGAGGAGGCATGCAGCGACATCGGCTGGTTGCCGTACTCCGCAGATCGCGGCTTCAAACAGGGCGATAATATCGTGACCGTGCAAAGCGTGGTGAGTGTGAGCCCACCGCTCTATACCGGCAGCGATGATCCGATGGAGCATGCGCGCGTGCTCGCTGAAGGCGTCGGTCAGAGCTGCTGTTACTGGTCAGCCAACACAATGGCTTACTCCAGAAGCGATCCCCTTATCGTAATGAGTCCGAGTATCGCAAAGGTATTCGCCGACAATGGCTGGAGCAAGGCTAGCATAAGGCAGTACCTGTGGGACAATATCTGGATCGCAGCCGATGACGTAGAGCGCTACGCCTATTACATCGGCCTGACGGGCTTACGCTTGCGCGATCAGGTTGCGAAAGGTCTGCTGCCGCCGGAGTATTGCGAGTCGGACGATCCGAAACGGCGCGTGCGGGTGTTCCTGAAGCCCGAGGCGATCGGGATCGTCATCGCCGGGGACCCTGACCGCAATCAGTTAAAGTGTTACTGCAGCAACCACACGCAGGGGCCGCCGGTGAGCCGTCAGATCGCGCTTCCAACTAACTGGACCGAGCTTTTGCCGTGATGGAGTCATTTGAGAGCGTGTCCCGCGCAATTCCCTTGCGCATCGTTCCAGCCAGGTACCGCCGGGCGCGGTTGAATCATGGTACCTTCACGATCGTCGATTAAATCAGAGGAGTTCTCAATGTCGAACACGACCAGGAAGCTGCGCGCGCTGCTCAAGCGCAAAAAATTTATCGCCATGCCCTCCGCGTACGACGCGATTACTGCTCGCCTGATCGAAGGCGCCGGTTTCGACGTCGCCTACAACGGCGGTTTCGTGACCGGCGGCTCGACTTGCATTTCCGAGCCGCTATTGACGATGCCCGAGCAGCTGCGTGTCGCAAGCGATATGGCAAACGCGGTGAAAATTCCGGTGGTCATGGATGCTGGCGCCGGCTGGGGCGAGCCGCTGCACACGATGCGCACCGTGAGGGAATGCATCCGCGCCGGAATCGCCGGCGTTCATATCGAAGACCAGCTGTTCCCGAAGCGCGCGCACTATCACACCTACGTCGCGCACAACATCTCCCTCAGCGATTACCGCGACAAGATCCGCTTCGCGTGCAAACAGCGCGATGAGCTTGACAAGGATTTCGTGATTATCGCCCGCTCGGACGCGTGCCGCATCCAGGGTTACAAAGAGGCGATCAAGCGCGTAAACCTCGGCGCCGAGCAAGGTGCCGACATGTCGATGATTTTTCCGCGCGATCACAAGGAGGCTCTTAACGCGCCCAGGGATGCTGACGCACCGATGGTTTACGTGCAGAGTCGTGGCACCCGGGACGGCCGGCCGCTTTACAGCTATCGGCAGCTCGAGGATATGGGATACGCTGCCGTGATCGACGCGACGCTTGCAATCACTATCAATTTCCACTTCACGAAAAAGGCGCTGGCGGAGCTCAAGCGCACCGGCGACTACACCGGCATGAGCGAAGCCGAGTTCGTCGCCGCGCGCAAAGGCGTCGAGGACACGATCGGGCTCGAGGATTCCTACCGAATCGAGCGCGATACCGTCGAAAAGCGCAAGCGCGCAAAAGCAAAGCGCTGACCAGGGAGAAGAAGACCGCGCGTTGCACTGGAACCGGATCCGATTACACGCTCGGCCGCGAGTTCGAGCGGCTTGGCGATGGCAACGAGTTCACGCGGCCACAGACAGCATGACGGGCGTACTCGGCAAATGGGGCCAGCATTAATGACCAGCAGAGACAACGGTGGCTTTGCAATCGGCGTCGACATAGGCGGCACATTCACTGACGTTGTCCTGATCGAAAGCAACGGCGCTGTCCATATCGCCAAGGGGCTCTCGACGCCGGAAGCATTTGAGCGCGGTATCCTGACCATACTGCACAAACTGCTCGCAGAACTGAAACTTCCGGCGCAGCGTTGCCATGCGCTGGTGCACGGCACGACTGTTGCGACCAATGCCATCATTGAGCGCAAAGGGGCGCTCACCGGTCTCATCACGACCAAGGGGTTTCGCGATGTACTCGAACTGCGCCGCATCCGGGTGCCGCGGCTCTACGACCTTACCTGGGAAAAGCCCGTGCCACTGGTTGAGCGCTATTTGCGCGAGGAAGTGGTTGAGCGCATCACCCATGATGGTCACATCCACCTCGCGCTCGACACGGAGTCCGTGCGCCAGGCGCTCACTGCCCTCAGGCGCCGAAACGTTACCTCTATCGCGGTGTGCCTGATCAATTCTTACGCCAATCCGGTGCACGAGGAAGCCGTGCGCGAAATCATCGCGCGCGAGGCGCCCGGGATCGACGTTTGCGTTTCGTCTGAAATTTTGCGCGTGATGCGCGAATACGAGCGCACCAGCACCACCGTAATTAACGCCTACGTGAAGCCCGTGGTCAAGCGCTATGTTGCATCTTTGAGCGCCGGACTTGCGCAAGAAGACTTTCGCTCGCCGCTGCTCATGATGCAGTCGAACGGCGGTGTTATGACTGCTGATCTCGCGTGCGAGCAGCCGGTTCATATCATCGAATCCGGTCCGGCAGCGGGAGTAGTAGCGGCGCTCAATCTTGCGCGCGAGAGCGGTTTCATCGACGCAGTGGCGCTCGACATTGGCGGCACGACGGCCAAGGCAAGTCTGATCGAACGCGGGCGCCTCGCTTACTGTAGCGAGTATGAGGTGGGCGGTGGTTTCTCGCGCTCCGGCAAACTGGCAAAGGGCGGCGGTTACGCGCTGCGCGCGCCGACGCTGGACATCTCCGAGATCGGCGCTGGCGGCGGCAGTATCGTCAGGCTTGATGCCGGCGGCGCGCTGCAGGTCGGACCAGCGAGCGCCGGCGCTGACCCAGGTCCCGCATGCTACGGTAGGGGCGGGATGGAACCCACCCTGACTGACGCTTGCTTGCTGCTTGGGTACCTCGACACGGCCGGACTCGCCGGTGGAACCGTGCCGCTCGACATGGCGCGGGCCGAGGCCACCATGCGGGAGCGCATCGC
>JAYVME010000359.1:0-3740 GCA_043759115.1 Betaproteobacteria bacterium
CCGCGCGCTTCGCAGGTCAATGGGCCTTCTACAGCTTCGAGTCCGATCGGCCAGCGAAAATGATCCCCCAAAGTGCGGACTGTTATAGCTGCCACACCAGGCACGCGGCCGTGGATACAACTTTTGTGCAGTTCTATCCCACGCTCCTGCCTATCGCCCAGGCCAGGGGAACGCTTTCTGCCTCATATAAACGAGACGTCGCCGAGTCAGAGCACAAATAGCCGAAATCACGACGTGCTACTATCAAGCAGGCCTGACCGCCGTATCATGGAGACTACCCAATGGCTTCTGCTCAGAGCACAAAGCAGTTTTCACAGATCATTCTGGTGCTCGCCGCGGCGTTATCCTGTTCGTGGCATAGTGGCTTGGCGTCGGCAGCAGAGACGCTGGTACCTCTGAATGTCGCCACATTCGATTCCGGTTTTGGCGGCTACCTCACAGCCAAGAGCATCGAGCGCGAGGCATCGCCGCTGCTGCGAGAATACGCTGCCGACATCACCATTCATCATTACGGCGACACCAGGAATCTTCCCTACGGCGAGAAAAGTCCCGAGCAGATCGCTGCGCTCGGCAGTGCGGGTGTTCTGACTGCGCTGCGTGAGGGAGCTGATGTGGTTTTCATCGCGTGCAATACTGCGTCTACCCAGTATGAGCGCATTCGCCAGGCTGTGGATGCTGCGTACCCGGGCGTGATGAAACCCGTCGTTTCGATCATCGACGTTTCTGCGCAGGAGGCCAGGCAGCGCATCGATTCCGCACTTGTGGCACACAAGAGCGCTGTTTTTGTGATCCTTGCCACGCCCGCTACAGTAAGAAGTATGGTCTACCCGAGGAAGCTTGCGGCGCTCTATGGGACTGCGCTGGCGGCAGAGCCCGCGCATACGTTCACTCAGCCGCGCTGGTTTAGTACTTCCGGTGCAACTGTACAGAGCCTGACCCAAAGGAGCGTGATCACTCTGTCCGAGGGGCGTCGCATCGATATCTACCAGCTCGCACCGGCGAACTGGGTCGAGATGATCGAACACGGCGCGGATTTGAAGACCAAGCATGACGCCGTGCGGCGCGACCTGGCGCTGCTTAGGGCCGCACTCCCACCGGGCGCTGCGCCGGACGTAGTGGGGTATTTCTGTACGCACTTCCCAATCCTCGACGGCATGATCCGCGCCGAAATGACAGCCGACGGTGCCAGCCCCAACGCCACCAGCTACATTGCGCAAGGGCAATTGATGGCTACGATTTTCAAGCGCATGGCGGTCGAGCGATTCAGGGGGCATGAGCGGGCGATACCGAGCTCCGATGATGAGTTCACGCGGCTTGAGGAGCGCGCGCGTGCCACCATCACGATCAGCGGATCCAACGGCGACACGACGCGTGAACTTGCGCGGACGCTGTTCCCTGCCGATCCCCCTCCGCGGGTCACCGAAGAAGATATGGGTGATCTGGCCGCCACTGCATCCGGGGACAAACACTGATGTACGGACGGCTATCGGTGCTGAGATCAACGTTAGTGGTCGTGGGGAGCGCCGTTCTCGTCGGATCGCTCTCTGCGGCGACCACCCCGCCCCCAAAGGAAAATCTGCTGTGGGACCACTTGCGCGCCTCAGTCGTCAACGTTGAGAGCCAGCTGAGCGGCGTTGTCGGGGTCGCGATTCTGGATCTCACGACGGGACGCGAACTCCTGTTACATCCGGACGAGATCTTCCCACAGGCGAGTTCAATAAAAATCGCAGTACTTGCCGAGCTGTACCATCAGGATGCGCAATCGACTGAGGGCGTGCACGGCAAGGCACGGCTGACGGATCTATATAAAGTGCGCTCTGAGGATCTGGTAGCCGACAGCGCCATCATGGGCGGGTTGACGCCAGGCGTTACACAACTCACCAACCGCGATCTCGCCACGCTGATGGTCGCCGTGAGCGATAATTCCGCGACCAATGTGTTGATCGATCGCGTCGGCATGGACAACGTAAGGCGACTGACAGACAGTCTCGGCCTCAAGAACACGCAGCTGCGCCGGAAAATGATGGATCTGAAGGCCGCAGCCGAGGGTCGGGAAAACATTTCTACGCCACGCGAGATGATGCATTTTCTTGAGGCGCTGTATCGGGGCAAGGTTATCGCGCCCACGCTGCAAGATGATTTCTTCTCTGTTCTGGCAACACCAAAGGACAGCTGGCTCCCTCGGGAGCTGCCTCCGGAGGTTCGAATAGCCAACAAGCCGGGGTCGCTCGAGGGTGTGCGCAATGATTCCGGGATCGTCTTCGTTCAGAATCGACCTTTCGTGATCTGCGTGATGACAACGTTCTTGGCCAGCGAGCGAGCGGGCGAAGAGGCTATCAGCCGAATTTCTGCAGAAACCTACAGTGTCTTCGATCGGCTGGCGAGAGCCTCAGAATACGGGCGGGTAATTTCTCCCGGCAATGGAAATAGTCGCTAGCGAATTGCTCAAATGAAACTGCTGCTAATCCCGCTCTGAGACAAGACGGCGCTGCCCCCCCCGGCAGCTCCTCCGGCCTGATTCTTTACTTCTTTACGGTCGAACCGTGCGAGGCGGCGCATTGCCATTTGCCACCCGGCATCTTGACCCAGGTATCGGTAAAGCGCTCTTGTTCATCCATAGGCTTGCCCTTGGAGTCGGTTCCCTTGCCGATGAAAACGCCGGTTGCGATGGCCGCATCGCCGTAGACAACGACCTCCAGATTCTCATACTCGGCGCTGGCCCAATGAGTCGCTTTCGCCGCGGCAAGGGTTTGGGTTTTGTTGGTGACCTTACCGTCCGTTCCCGTGCTGACGAACTTCTCGGCCAGGAGCGGTGCGAGCATTTCCGCGTTATTGGTCTTCTGAGACTGCAACCACTGCCGCTCCTGCGCGGCGACAGCTTTTTCCGTCTCACCCATCGCCGTCTGAGCCTGCAGCGCCCCGGCAGCGCCCAGCGAGAGGATTCCAAGTAAACTGTAGATGACCTTTCGATTCATGGTCTGCTCCTGAATGAGAGAGTTTGGCTTCTCGAACACGGCTATTCTGCTCCCTTTTCCCGCCCTGTCCTACTTGCCCTTCAACCCCTGGACCGACTGGATGAATACCGTACCTACACCAGAAACGTCATTCCGAACCGCAACCACCCGGGATATTGATGCGCTTCGTCAATTTGAACAGGGCATCGTGAGTGCTGAGCGCGCCTTCGACCCCACTCTTAAGGCGGGGCGAGTCCAGTACTACGATATCGAAAGGATGATCCTCGACGAGCAGGTGCGGTTTGTGGTCGCAGAACGAGGTAATGAACTCGTCGGCTGCGGATTTGCCCGTATCGATACCGCCAAGGCTTGCTTGAGCCATGCACAACAGGCCTACCTGGGTCTGATGTATGTCGATCCCAACTATCGGGGCCAGTCGATCAATGGCCAAATTGTCGAACGACTCAAGCACTGGTGTCGCACCAAGGGCGTAACGGAACTACGGCTGGACGTGTACAGCGACAACCTGATTGCCCTGGGTGCCTATGAAAAAGCGGGATTTTTAAAACACATGATCGAGATGCGATTGCGTTTGGACGCTACGTAACGTCGGTGTCGCGCTTCAATCAACCTTTCATCGCCACCGGCCACACCCGTTGGGGCAACGAAGCACCCAACTTAGGAAATCAGCCCCCGCAACGCGACCTCAACCTGCTCGGCACTCTGAAACACTACCCCGTGCAGACCCAGCGCCTTTGCCGCCTCAACATTTGCCGGCAGATCGTC
>JAYVME010000360.1:0-8579 GCA_043759115.1 Betaproteobacteria bacterium
TTGGTCGGGGCGAGAGGATTTGAACCTCCGACCACCTGCACCCCATGCAGGTACGCTACCAGGCTGCGCTACGCCCC
The DNA here is from genome assembly GCA_043759115.1 of Betaproteobacteria bacterium. Taxonomy (GTDB): domain Bacteria; phylum Pseudomonadota; class Gammaproteobacteria; order Burkholderiales; family SG8-41; genus PALSA-1004. Next base: position 78 of record JAYVME010000360.1, read on the forward strand.
GAAGGCGTTGATTATATCAGATGAGGTCGCGGCAACCGGCGCAGAACCGCCGCTGCGCTAGCCGCGCAAAATGTCGAGGACGGATTTTATTTCTTTGCGTAGCGCGGCGAGATTTGCCTTGCTTGCCGCCGCAGCGCGCGTGGTCTTGGCGGGTTCCGTAACGGTCTCGTCCAATCGATTGCGCGCACCGCTGATCGTAAAGCCCTGATCGTACAGCAGATCCCGTATGCGCCGGATCAACAGCACCTCATGGTGCTGATAATAACGGCGGTTACCGCGTCGCTTGACCGGCTTTAACTGCGTGAATTCCTGTTCCCAGTAACGCAGCACATGCGGCTTGACGCCGCACAACTCACTCACCTCGCCAATAGTGAAATACCGTTTGGCAGGGATCGGCGGCAACGCTTCCTTAGGACTGTGGCTTGTTTCCATTATTGTAATTTTGCTCAACCATCGCCTTTAATTTCTGCGATGCGTGAAAAGTGACCACGCGTCGGGCGGTAATCGGAATTTCCTCGCCGGTTTTTGGATTGCGGCCCGGCCGCTGCGGCTTGTCACGCAACTGAAAATTACCAAAACCGGAAAGCTTTACTCCCTCTCCGTTCTCCAATGCCCGGCGGACTTCTTCAAAAAAGGACTCCACCATGTCCTTGGCCTCGCGCTTGTTGAAACCCACTTTTTCAAATAGCAGATCTGCCAACTCGGCCTTGGTTAAAGTCATATTTTCCCCTTATTTCCGGAGCTTTGCTTGAAATTGTTCTTGTAACACTTGAAGAAACCGCTGTATCGTGGTTTCAGCTTCAGCGTCGGTCAATGTTTTATGAGTATCTTGCAATAATACTCGAAAAGCAACACTTTTTTTATCTGAATCAATGCCTTTGCCGCGATACAGGTCAAACAGCGCGACCTCTGAAACAATGGCGGGAGCATGCTTTTTTAGCGCATCCAGCATGGCATTGCACGTCACTTTTTCCGGCACTTCGACCGATAGGTCACGGCGCACCGCAGGCTGCCGCGAGTAATCTACAAACCGGGCCACCTGACGACTGGTGACCAGGTCGAGATTCACCTCGAAAGTCATTGGTGCGAAAGGTAAATCATACTTCTGCTGCAGACGCGGATGCAGCTCACCCACCCACCCGGCCACCACCCCGGCAAGCACTATTCTCGCCGCTCTGCCAGGGTGTAACGCAGGGTGTTCCGCCGCTTCAAACGTAGCGACTCCGGGCCCCAATAATGCCCCAAGGTCGGATTTCACATCGTAAAAATCGACAAGTCGATGCGCCACCCCCCACTGTTCCGCAACGACCCCGCCATATGCGAGGCCGCCCAGCACCGCTCGTTGTATATAGCCGCCCACGGCATCGCGCAAAAAACAACGTCCGATTTCAAATAGCCGCACCCGCTCCTGTTGGCGGCTGACATTGAGTTTGAGGCAGTCCACCAAACTGCCGAGCAAGCTTGAACGCATGGCGTTCATGTGCGCGGCGATGGGATTGGCCAACATGACCGGGTTGTCATTTGCGCAAAAATCGGTCTCCCACTGACGGTCGACAAAACTGTAACTGATGATTTCCTGATAATCTCGCGCCGCCAGCACGTCACGCAATGCGGTAACACTCGCGCGTGTCTCGGTTACCGGCAGCATCGCGCTGGCGGCAACCGGCAGGTTGGCGGCAATATTGTCATAGCCGTGTATCCGCGCGATTTCCTCTATGAGATCCTCCTCGATCGCGAGATCAAAGCGGTAGCTCGGGGGCGCGACGATGAACTCGTCGCCGCGCAATTCGAATTCGAATCCGAGGCGGCGCAACAGTTGCGCGATTTCCCGGACATCGAGCTTGATGCCAAGCAGCCGCCGCGCGCGCGCGCCACGCAGACGCACCGGAGCGCGCGCGGGCAGTCCCCCCCTCGCCTCGCATACCGGCCCGCATTTGCCGCCGCAAATGTCGAGCACCAGTTGCGTCGCGCGCTCCAGCGCCCGCGACGTGGCGGCGAAATCCACGCCACGTTCGAACCGGTACGCCGAGTCCGAACCGAAACCCAGCACACGCGATTTGCCGGCGATCGCCGCCGGTTCGAAATAAGCACTCTCCAGCAAAACGTCCTGCGTATCAGCGCTTACCGCGCTGCCGGCACCGCCCATGATGCCGGCCAGTGCAAGCGGCTTCTCATTGTCCGCGATAACCAGGAAAGCCGGCGTCAACGCCACTTCCTGCTCGTTAAGCAGCGTCAGCCGCTCGCCGGCCTTGCCGCGACGCACCTGAATCCCGCCGGCAACGCGCCCGAGATCGAATACATGCAGCGGCTGGCCAAGCTCGAGCATTACATAGTTAGTGACATCGACGATGGCGCTGATGCTGCGCAAACCGCTGCGCTCAAGGCGCTGTATCATCCAGCGCGGTGTTGCCGCCCGCGCATTAACTCCGCGCAATATACGGCCGCAATACAGCGGGCACGCCGTCTTGTCCAGCAGCGAGATTTCAATGCGCTCTGATATTGTCTGCGCCACCAACGCGTCGAGCAGCTTCAAAGCTGCGCCGGTAATGGCGGCGACTTCGCGTGCCACGCCCAATACACTCAGGCAGTCGCCCCGATTCGGCGTCGGCTTGATGGTGAAGAGCTGATCGTCCAACTCGAGATATTTGCGGATGTCGGCGCCGACCGGCGCATCGGCGTCGAGTATCAATAACCCCGACGCATCCTCCGCTATGCCAAGTTCCTTTGCCGAGCACAACATCCCGCTCGATTCGATACCGCGCACTTTCGCCTGCTTGATCTCGAGCGCGGGAAGGCGCGCGCCGATTTGCGCCAGCGGCACGCGTATGCCGGACCGCACGTTGGGTGCGCCGCATACGACCTGCAACTCGGTTCCGCCGGCATTGACCCGGCACACGCTCAAGCGATCGGCATCCGGGTGTTTCTGCACGTCGGTGACTTCCGCCACCACGACTTTGTCGAACGCCGGCGCTACGGAGTCCATCGACTCGACTTCGATCCCCGCCATCGTCAATGCGTCGGCGAGTTCGCGGCTCGTCAGCGGCGGATCGACAAAAGTGCGCAGCCAGTTTTCCGAAAACTTCATATTAATTGAACTGCTTTAAAAATCGCAGGTCATTCTCGAAGAACAACCGCAAGTCATTTACGCCATACCGGAGCATCGCCAGCCGGTCGGGGCCGAGTCCGAATGCAAAGCCCTGATATTTTTCGCTGTCGATATTGACGTTGCGCAGAACGTTCGGATGCACCATGCCGCAACCGCCGATCTCCAGCCAGCCGCTGCCGAAACTCATGTCGATTTCAGCCGACGGTTCGGTAAACGGGAAAAACGACGGGCGAAAGCGCACTTTCAGATCGTCACGCTCGAAGAAGCGTCGCAGAAAATCCACCACCACGCCCTTCAGATCGGCAAAACTCACCTGCTCGTCGATCCACAACCCCTCTATCTGATGAAACATCGGCGAATGGGTGGCGTCGGAGTCCACGCGATAAACGCGTCCCGGCGCGATGATCTTGATCGGCGGTTGGTGCGTCTCCATATAGCGTATCTGAATCGGCGACGTGTGCGTGCGCAATAAATGCCGGCCGTCATCGACATAAAAAGTATCGTGCATGGAGCGCGCCGGATGGTTCTCCGGCTGGTTGAGCGCGGTGAAATTATAGTAATCAGTTTCGATTTCCGGACCGTCAGCGACCTCGAAGCCGATGGAACGGAACAACGACTCCATGCGTTCCAGGGTGCGCGTGACGGGATGCAATCCGCCGACGCCGGCGCCGCGTCCCGGCAGGCTTACATCCAGCGCTTCCTGCGCAAGTTGCGCCTCGAGTTTCACCGCCTGGATTTTTTCGCGCTGCGCCGATAGCGCCGCCTCTATTCTTTCCTTGGCGGAATTGAAGCGCGCGCCCATCGCCGGACGTTCGGCGGGCGCCAATTTACCGAGGCTTTTTTGCAGTTCGGTGAGCGCGCCTGCGCGCCCAAGAAAGCGCGCCTTGGCCTGTTCGAGTTGCGCCGCATCGGTGATGCCGGCAAACAACCGAAGCGCTTCCTCTACTATTATGTCGAGTTTTTCCACGGCATGACCCGAAAAAAAAGGAGGCTAGCTAGGCCAGCCTCCTTTTTATCATCACTTCCGCTCAGACGCCGAGGCTGGCTTTGGCTTTTTCGACAAACTTGATAAACGCGGGCTTGTCGAGCACTGCGATATCGGCCAGCACTTTACGGTCCACCACGATGGCCGCCTTCTTCAACCCGTTCATGAATACGCTATACGACAAACCGTGCTCGCGCACGGCGGCGTTGATACGCGTGATCCACAGACTGCGGAAATCGCGTTTCTTGTTGCGGCGATCGCGATAGGCGTACTGCCCCGCGCGCATGACCGCTTCGTTCGCGATACGAAATACGTTGCCGCGACGGCCGCGGAAACCCTTGGCGCGCGCGATGACTTTTTTGTGGCTGGCGCGAGCAGTGACACCACGTTTGACTCTAGGCATGGCTCATCTCCTTACGCGTAGGGAAGCATTTTGTGCACGGAATGCTGATCGCTCTCATGCACGCCGGTGCCGCCGCGCAATTGACGCTTGCGCTTGGTCGTTTTCTTGGTCAGGATGTGACGCAGGAATGCGCTGCCGCGTTTGATGCGGCCGCTGGCGGTCACCTTGAAGCGCTTCTTGGCGCCGCTTTTGGTCTTCATTTTGGGCATGACTGCTCCTTTTTTTCTAACATAGCGCCGGGTGCTTCCCAGTGGGAAGACTTCGGGAACCCGGACAACTACTTCTGACTGCAACTACTTTTTTTCAGCTTCGGCCGCCACCGGCGCCGCCACCGCGGCGGGAACCGGTTTTGCTGCTTCCTTCCTGGGTGCCGCCGCGGCCGCTGGCTTGACCACCGCTTTCTTGGGCGACAACACCATCACCATCTGCCGCCCTTCCATTTTCGGATACTGCTCGACCACGCTGACCGGCTCGAGATCGTTTTTCACGCGCTCGATCAGCCGGATGCCGAATTCCTGGTGCGCCATCTCGCGTCCACGGAAACGCAACGTGACCTTGCACTTGTCACCTTCGTCCAGGAAGCGCGTCAGGTTGCGCAGTTTGATCTTGTAATCGCCGTCGTCGGTACTCGGACGAAACTTGACTTCCTTGACGATGATCTGCTTCTGCTTGAGCTTCGCCTCGTGCCGCCGTTTGCTTTCGCGATACTTGAACTTGCCGTAATCCATGATCCGGCAAACCGGCGGCACGGCCGTCGGCGCGATTTCCACGAGATCAAGTTCCGCCGCTTCCGCCTGCGCATTGGCAACCGCGATGGCAACGATGCCAACCTGTTCCCCGTTGGGTCCGATCAGCCGGATCTCGGGAGCGTTAATTTCGCCGTTAATGCGCGGCTCTTTTTCCTGAACTATATGAAAACCCCGCTATATCAAAAAGTTATGCCGCGCGACCAAGCTGCAGCGCCTCGTGTTGCAGGCGCTCGACGAAGGCCTGAATCGGCATTTGGCCGAGGTCTTCGCCTTTGCGGGTTCGCACGGCAACTGTCTGCGCCGCCATCTCCTTGTCACCCAAAATGACCTGATAAGGCAGCTTTTGCAGACTATGTTCCCGAATTTTATAGGTTATTTTCTCATTTCTCAAGTCGGATTCAACCCTTAGGCCGGCGCGCCTGAATTCCCCCACCACCTTTTCCGCGTAGGCCGACTGGCTGGCGGTGATATTCATGACCACCACCTGCACCGGCGCGAGCCATACCGGCAGCGCTCCGGCGAAGTTTTCGAGCAGAATCCCGATGAAGCGCTCCATCGAACCGACGATGGCCCGGTGCAGCATCACCGGCACGCGGCGCGCGTTGTCCTCCGCCACGTACTCCGCGCCCAGCCGCCCCGGCATCGAAAAGTCCACCTGTATCGTGCCGCACTGCCAGACGCGTCCAATCGAGTCTTTCAATGAAAATTCGATCTTCGGACCGTAGAATGCGCCCTCGCCCGGCATCGTCTCCCACGGCACGCCCTGGTCGTTCAGCGCGTCCGCCAGCGCTTTCTCGGCAACATCCCACGTCTCGTCCGCGCCGACCCGTTTTGCCGGCCGTGTCGACAACTTGTAGATGATCTCGTTGAAACCGAAATCGCGGTAGACATCGATCAGCAAATTGATGAAGTTGGCCACCTCAGGCTGGATCTGCGCCTCGGTGCAGAAAATATGGCCGTCGTCCTGCGTGAAGCCACGCACGCGCATAATGCCGTGCAGCGCGCCCGACGGTTCGTTACGGTGGCAGGCGCCGAACTCGCCGTAACGCAACGGCAGGTCGCGATAACTATGCAGCCCGCAATTGAATATCTGGACGTGACCGGGACAGTTCATCGGCTTGATCGCGTAGTCGCGGTTCTCGCTCGCCGTGGTGAACATGTTCTCTTTGTAATTCTCCCAGTGCCCGGATTTTTCCCACAGCGTCCGGTCGAGAATCTGCGGGCATTTCACTTCCTGGTAGCCGTTATCCTGATACACGCGGCGCATATACTGCTCGACCTGCTGCCACACCGTCCAGCCGTGCGGATGCCAGAACACGAGGCCCGGCGCTTCGTCCTGCATATGAAACAAATCAAGTTGCTTCGCCAGCCGCCGGTGGTCGCGTTTTTCAGCTTCTTCCAGCATGTGCAGGTAGGCGTCCTGCTCTTCCTTCTTCGCCCACGCCGTGCCGTAGATCCGCTGCAGCATTTCGTTTTTCGAATCGCCGCGCCAGTACGCGCCCGCCAGCTTCATGAGCTTGAATACCTTGAGCTTGCCGGTCGACGGCACGTGCGGCCCGCGGCACAGGTCGATGAAATCCCCCTCGCGATACAGCGACACGTCTTCGCCGGGCGGAATCGACGCAATAATCTCGGCCTTGTAGTGTTCGCCGATCGATTTGAAAAACTCCACCGCCTTGTCGCGCGGCCACACCTCGCGCGTCACCGGTATATCGCGCTTCGCGAGTTCCAGCATGCGTTTCTCGATCGCCGCGAGATCATCCGGCGTAAACGGGCGCTTATAGGAAAAATCATAATAGAAGCCGTTTTCGATCACCGGCCCGATCGTGACCTGCGCATCGGGAAACAATTCCTTCACCGCGTACGCGAGCAGGTGCGCCATCGAGTGACGAATGAGATCGAGACCCTCGGGATTCTTGTCGGTGACGATGGCAAGATCGCTGTCCTGGTCGATGACAAACGACGTATCGACCAGCGCGCCATTGACCTTGCCGGCCAGCGCGGCCTTGGCCAGCCCCGGGCCGATGGCCGCGGCGACCGCGGCGACCGAAACCGGTTGATCGAATTGACGGACCGAGCCGTCGGGGAGTTTTACATTTGGCATTTTTAAATTTTCTAGCTGCCGAAGACGAAAAAAAAGTGCGGGTCAGCCGCACTTTTTTCCAGACCGCGAAAAAACAGCACGACTAGTGTCGCAGATACAACGTGCAAGTTCGCGGTGTCATAACTCTCTCTTTCGGCAGTCCGCACAATTACGTCAAAGTTTCTGTGCGTTGAACAGCGCGTCGCGTCTGTTCCTACGCACAGAGCCAAATCGGCGCAACGCGTTCGATTTGGCAATTGGTAGGCGCGATTGGACTCGAACCAACGACCCCCACCATGTCAAGGTGGTGCTCTAACCAGCTGAGCTACGCGCCTGAAAGCGGGGCATTCTACCCGTTTCGGCGCAGTGGTTCAAATAAATGCCTGTTTCAGCGCGAATTCAAACAGTCCATGCTAAAGGGAGCATGAGGGGATATATCCCATCATTTTGTAACGTACCCTAAATCACGGCCTTGTCTCGGTTGCGGCGAATCTCCGTGCGCAATATAGTTCAACACACCGCACGGACGCCTGTGCGGCGCTACGCATCCCGATGGAGAATTCATGCCCGCTTACGTGATAGTCGAAGTCGACGTTACCGATCCCGCCGGTTACGACGACTACAAGAAAATGGTGCCCGCCTCACTTGCAGCGTATGACGGCAAATTTGTCGTCAGGGGCGGCGCCTGCGAAACGCTTGAGGGTTCGTGGCAACCGCCGCGCATTGTCGTTCTCGAGTTTGCTAGCGTGGCGCGTGCAAAACAGTGGTGGGCGTCGGACGAGTACCGGGTCGCAAAAGCGCTGCGCCAGCGCGTTGCCGATTCAGAGATGATAGTGATCGAAGGCGTCGCGTGAAGTGAAATTGATTCTGATCCTTGGCATCTGGATTTTAACCGGTGCAAGCGCGCGTGCCGCGGGCACGACTCGCCGGCAGAAGAGATCACGACCACGCAGCGCGGACGCAATCTGTCGCGCAACCCGGCGGCGGGACATCATAATATCGGCTTTCGCTGCGCCAGATAAAAATCTTTGACCGCCAAGGACGCAAAGGAATAACAATTCGTTGACATTAATCACGGAATCCAAGATCTTGGTATTTTCCTTCGCGTCTTAGCGTCCTTAGCGATTCAAGACTCTTTTTTGAAAGCATGACAATTGCCTGACATTCAACTCATTG
>JAYVME010000361.1:0-3732 GCA_043759115.1 Betaproteobacteria bacterium
TCGCCGCGATCACGGCGGGCTTTGTCACCTGGTTTGTGGGCTTGGTAGTCACGGTGCCCTTGATCGGGCATGCCACCTGGCATGCCTATCGCGACACGCTGGACTTCAACGTCAAGGCCGCGCCCTGAGTTGCAGTCTAGTGCCACAGCAATGTCGTAAAGGGCACGAAACCTGGAATTCTTTTTGCAGTTCTTGCGAAGAACTTTCGATCTCATCTGACAGACAGGCCTTGCGTGACGGCCTGCAAGCAGGCGTTCGCACAACAGAGGGATAAGCCCGCGTTGGACCCGACCTGGCCTCACGCTGCCTGCCTACCACCTGCCGCAGAACAAGCGCTGCACGTCGTTGCAGATACTGGCCAAGTTGCAGCGATGTGGGCCGTCCCGCAGGGCTGCGCCGAGGACCGCGTACTGCTCTGCACCCACGGCGGTGGCTACGCTGCCGGCTCGATGTATTCGCACCGCAAGCTCTACGCGCACTTCGCCAAGGCGGTGGGCTGCAAATCGCTGATCGTGCATTTCCGCCGCGCGCCCGAGTTTACCCACCCGGCGCAGGTGGACGACACGCTCGCGGCCTATGCCTGGCTGCTCGGCCAGGGCTACCAGCCCGCGCACATCGCGACGCTCGGCGACTCAGCCGGCGGCGCGCTCGCGACCGCCGCGTGCCTGGCGGCGCGCGACAAAGGCCTGCCGCTGCCCGCCGCCTCGATGCCGATCTCGCCCCGGTACGACCGCGAGGCGAAGGGCGCATCGACCACGACCAATGCCAACAAGGATTGCCTGGCGAGCGAAGGTCTGACGCTGTCCATGGCCGCCACTTTCCTCGGCGGCGCCTCGCCCCACGATCCGCTCGCGAGGCCGCTGTTCGCCGACCTACATCCAGGTTGGCGGTGACGAATGCCTGTTTGACGACGCCACCCGTTTTGAGGTGCTGGCGCGCGCAGCTGGCGTCGATATCAAGTGCGAGGTGTGGCCGGAGATGCAGCACTGCTTCCAGATCATGGCCGGACGTGCGCCCGAGGCCGACCAAGCCATTGCACGCTACGCCGCCTGGGTCAGGCCCAAGCTCGGCCTGCAACGCGCGGTTCGCGCGCAACGAGGAGGGCATCCCGGAAATCAAGGGACACAACATCCATTCAGCGTCGATGCTGTCGCCGGCCGACGATTGGTCCGAGTACCTGTCACCGCACAGCAGTGCTGAAGAGCAGGAAACGTGGCGACGCCAGATCTGAACGGGCAAGCCGCTAGGCGCTAACGAGTCCGTTTAGCGGCTGGCGGGCCTCACTGGTCGGCGCGTACTCGCGGCGCGGCCGGAGCGAACGCCGGGGGGCGACCGCGCTGAGAATTCCATTTAGGTATTGTGTCCCCCGAATTCTCATCGCAATCGCGTGATAACAAGTGGCATGGCTGCAAACAGCAAGAGCATTACCAGATAGACCGAACCGGAGACCGGATCTCGGCTGGCGACATATTGGCCCAGAGACTGGTCCTGGAAGGCCACCGTGAGCAAGAGTTCGGCTGCGATCAGTAATCCCAAAGCAATAAAGCCGGTACTCAGACGGACTGCGACGGTAGCCGGCAAGGCAAACCTTATCGCAATAAACCGGGCAGCCAGAAAGATGACGATAAACATGAACGGCATTTCGATGAGTTCCGCTATGCGTTCGCCGAGACGTGGCACCAGAACAGTCACACGTATTGCTCCCATCACGAAGCCCGCGCCGAACGCCAAAGAAAAGTAGGCAATGCCGGCTTTGATGGAGCGCAAAAGAGATTGCCCATTCGATAATCGCTGGCGTCGATTCAAACCAGTACTGTCTGCAACGGTCGCCGCAGGGAAGGAGGCAGCTTCGGGCCTCGACCGAACCGCACGATCAGATCGGGTCGGTGTTTGCCGATACCCAGGAGAGCAGCAAACTGTGGCCTCAATGTCGGCACCTCAACGGGCTGATTAAGAAGCGCGTTGCGGATCTCCAAGGCGGCCGATTGCAGAGCAAAGCGCTCGTAGGCGCGCCCCACTTCGACCCACTGAGCGGGACCTGCGGTCGTCAGCGACGAAGATCGCGATTCCCGCTGAACTTCGCACGTGTTTTGCGCATTTGTCGTTCTCCTTCTCTGGTGTAAAGAACAAGTCAAATAACGCGCTTCCCAACCACGGCGGCAAAGACGGATTGCCTGACGATGCCGCGTAGAGCCCATCCCCGGTTCGCACGGCCTAGTCACCATTGAAACGGATCCACAACTTCAGTTCCTCGACAAAAGCGCGATCGTTGATCTGGGTTGTATTACCTGCAAGGACAAACTCCAGAACTTTCTCCATGGCCTGCCGCTCACTAACGGGCTAACGAGAATCAACCGAACGCCATTTCCAGTGCCAGCCTTCTCAAGCAATTCAAGCTCCTGCCTTGCGAGCGGTTTACCATCATATTCGCCACGTGCGCTCTGACGTGCAGGTATCGCGTGGAACAGGCTGGAATTGACCGCGTGTGTCGACTCAATGGATACGCGCAGCTTCGTAACTGTCAGAGGTGCTTCCAGATGAACACGACGACAAGCTCGCGATACCGCTCATCGATGCCAGCGCAGCAAAGCCAAAGTCTCTTCGACTAACCATTGCGCGATTCCTTGGTAAGAAGAACTCCGGGCTCTTGAAGGTTCTTCAGTTCCCATACTTGAACGAGCGTCGGCTGTCGGGCGAAAAAATCAGTCGGCTTGGGCACTGTCACTGGCGGGAAGCTGCAACCAGATCTCGTTACGACGCAGGAACCAGGGTGTGAACGACGGGTTGTAACGCGAGTAGATCGGCGCGCCTGACCATTTTAAGCCCGCCGTCCTCAAGGTCTCTTCCAACTGAGCCAGGTGCCGGTTGTAGTTGGCATCCGACCAGAAGCCAGAGTAGCGAATGACGGCCACACGCTTCGCTTGTTCCTGCCGAAGCATGATTCGCGGATCGACAGGATCAGGCGCGGTATCCAGAGTCACACCCTTGGGTAATACGAATTGGACCAGATAAGCGCCTGGCGCTGCGCTCTGTATCACGGGCGCGGTCATTTCCAGTTGCGTCGGCGCAGCGGCCTGTATGACCGGCGCGGTCATGGCAAGCTTCTTCTCGCCCTTATTCTTGCCAAAGATATAACCGGCCAGAATCCGAAATGCCTCGTTGCCCGTCTCCGTTGCCGAGCCTGTCAGCAATACCTCCGCCACGACGTAAGCTGAGTACTGGCGCACCTCAACGTCAACCATTTTTGCGGTGACCTCGTAGGCGGGCTCTTCGATGGCATGGGCCGGCATGGCTTGGGTGAAAAATGCAATCGCCAGGAGTAGAGTGAAATTAATGACGCGCATCGTGGGGGCGGCCTCTTCTGAAGTGATACTGAATACGTCGAGCGCGAGAGTCTGTACGGAACAACACTCCATCAGGATCATAGGTGCCCACGTAGCAATCCCTGTCCAGTTCGATGCTGCGGCGTCTTCGCCCCTTACACGATACCGGATCAATCTGCGTGCGCGGGCGCACACCTATACTCATCACCGGGCTACACGGGGATGGGGCCATGCTGGCGCCGGCCCCGGATTGAGCCCGCCTGCCGATGCGGGAATGAGCCAGTAATCGTGGCACGAATCCCAGCAGCGGCGCGGCGTCGGAAGTCGTAGTACTGGCTCACCGAACGAGCGGCGCACGCGCTCGATATGGCTCAGATCTGCGTCGGCGCCAACAAGCGGTCGAGCTTGC
>JAYVME010000362.1:0-8570 GCA_043759115.1 Betaproteobacteria bacterium
GTGCTGCTTGCCGACGATCTCATCGACGCCGACCCGCCGGTAATCCGGCAGATGGTCGATGCCTACGGCTTTTATAATTGTTCGCTGCTGGGCGTGCAGGACGTGGCGCGGGCCGAAACGGGTAGCTATGGCATTGTGGCTGCACGGCCGCTGGCGGAGCGGCTGGAGCAGGTCAGCGCAATCGTTGAAAAGCCCAAACCCGCGGATGCGCCCTCGACGCTGGCGGTGGTCGGCCGCTATATCCTCACGCCGCGCATTTTTCACCATCTCGAGAACGCGCATCCCGGTTCCGGCGGCGAGATCCAGCTTACCGATGGCATTGCCGCGCTGCTTAACGAGCAGCAGGTTCTCGCCTACCGCTATCAGGGTGTGCGCTACGACTGCGGCTCCAAACTGGGCTACCTTCAGGCGACCGTGGAGTTCGGGCTGCGCCATGCGGAAATCGGGGAGGAATTCCGGGAGTACCTGACGAAACGCGCCGCGGAGAAATTAGCATGAACCTGCAACCCGTCATTCTCTGTGGCGGCGCGCTACGTTGCCGCTGAAAATCATTGAGGTGCAGTCGGGCGCCTATCTTGGCGAGGACGACATCGTGCGTTTCGAGGATACCTACGGGCGCCGCTAGCGCGGCCGGTACGGCGAGTGGGTTTTCTCAGCGATGGCCTGTGGCGTGCAGGAAATCCAGGTCGAGGCCCGTGCCCGGCATGTACTGGATGCGGGTCGGGGCGGGAGTCACAACCGGCAACGGCTCCCGCCATTCGAGATAGCGGGCAAGCACTGCCGGCACGTAGAGCTGGGTCTCGCGATAGGGCGGGATGCGCTGGCCATAGCGCAGCACGGCGTTTTCCCCGGCGTTGTAGGCGGCCAGCGCAAGATCGATGCGACTGTCAAACAACAGCATCAGATCGCTCAGGTAAAGCGTGCCGGCCTTGAGGTTGGCTTGCGGCGAGCGCCCCGGATCGGTCACGCCATAGCGTGAGGCGGTTGCAGGGAGCACCTGCATCAACCCGATCGCGCCCTTGGGCGAGCGTGCCGCGGGGTTGTATCCGGATTCAACCGAAATTACCGCGTGCACCAGCGCCGGATCGAGCGCCGCTTCCCGCGCGGCGCCGTCGATCAGTTTTGCGTATGGCCTGCCGGCGAGCCGCAGGGCGGCCGCGGATTCCTTGTGCGGCCCGGGCGCCGGCACATTAAGTTCCGTTGCGGTAAGCCGGAACGCATCGGGTTTTTCGACGCTGAGCCGATACTCGGGAGAGGCGAGGGGACCAGGCTCCGCGGCAAGACCGGTCGCGGTGACACAGACCGCAGCCATCAGGACAAGGGCCTTGAGTGCGACCTTGGTTGTGGAGCAGAGCATTTAAGCCTTCAGATTTCCAGGTTCATATAAGAAAAAAGCCCAGCAAGGCGGTTTCCCGCGGGAACTTTAACATGTTGTGCGATGCAAATGAAGATTCGGCACGGGCGGTTCCGGGCAAGCGGAGGCGCCTTTTTTTACAACATACTCGAAACGTGTTGCGTGAGTTCTGGAATTAGTCCAAACGGGCTATTGTGTTGCGTTCCATGCACGTCTATCCTCCGCACCTAATAGCTTTTACTTACGTATAAAACCTTAGCGTTGCTACGAGTTGCAGGTGCGGATCTTAGGGGAAATTCATGTTCAGCAAAGCAAAACAGGCAATGATAACGATGACAAATAATCGCAGCAGGCGTTTCGGAGTAAGCGAATCGCTTATGGCAATAGCATTGCTCGCCGCTCAGCCGGCGGTGGCAGCCTCGACCTTGACGTTTACGGGTTTTGAATATGGTTCTGCCAGCGTCGGCATTAACACGGATCCGATCGCATCTGCCGCCGTCAGTAGTGACCAAGCAGGGGCGTATCTTACGAAGATTGATAGCGGTCCTACTTTTGAATCCTTTTGCATCGACGTTTGGCAATACCTGAGTTTCAATCATACTCCTGCCTACGTCATCGGCACGGACTACACCTATAAGTCGCCTGCGCAGATGGTGAACTATGTGCCGCATGCCGGCTCGCCGCTGATGACGTCGACTGTGCTCGGTAATCTCAGTCGTCTATACGACGAGGCGACTACGTTGGGATATCACACCGCAACAGGGTCCGCGGCGTTACAACTTGGCGTATGGGAAATTGCGTTCGAGGGAACCAATGCCTACGATCTGACCACGGGCAACTTCAAGAGCGCGCCATCATCTACAGTGACGACCCAGACCACCACCTGGTTAAACGGTCTTGCCGGCTATTCGGCCACCAAATATCTGGTTAACGGCTACGTCAGCGCGACGAATCAGGACGTCATATTCTTCACGCCGGTTCCGGAACCCGGGACCTATGCAATGATGCTGGCCGGTCTCGGATTGATGGGTTTTGTCGCGCGCCGCAGAAGTCGGCGGGCGAATGGTTGATCGAAGCGGTGTAGCACTTTCGGACTATTGACGCTGTTTTAGGGTGCTGTAAAATTTAGTTGTAAAAAGAAGTATGCAGGGTTACATTTTTTGGGGGTAGTCGACATGAAAAGTTTTAAACGTTTGGTAGGTAGTTTGATTGTAGCTTTGAGCTTCGGCGTAGCCGGGGGGGCGTATGCTAACCCCAACGGTGTAACTGATGTGTTGGCAACGGGGACGACGAATTTCCTCGAGTCGAGTTCTGGCGCTGGCATATGGGAGCAGTTCGCTTTTACCGGGGCATATTCTGTCCTTGATTCGCAGACGACGACGATTTCGGCGCCCGGGTTCTATACCGGGAGTTTGTTTTCCCAGGTGATTCAAGGTGACACCCACAATCCGTTTGGTGGTTTGGATTTCGTGTATCAACTCACCGTTGATTTAAATAGCGGCGTATCCGATGGTATCCACCGGATGACCGTCAACGGTTTTAATAGCCTCCTAACCAATGTAGGCATTATTCGGACCCCGACGGATCCAACCCTAGTGGGTGACAGGCGCCCCACGTCGGTCGATCGTGATTCGACTGGTGGTACGATTGGCTGGAATTTCCTGCCGAGTCCGCAATGCACCCCGTCCGGTTGCTTTGCTACGCCTAGTGTACTGGCTCAGGGGAAGACCAGCGCGCTGCTGATCGTGTATACCGACGCCACTGTCTATGGGCACACATCGGCGTCAGTGATTGACGGAAGCGTCACCAGCACAGACACCTTTGCACCGGTCCCGGAACCGGAAACCTATGCGATGATGCTGGCTGGCCTGGGACTGATGGGCTTCGTGGCGCGCCGTCGCAGAGGCGCGAAGACCGCTGCCTGATCGGACTTTGTAACTTTAAAAAACCCCGCTTCGGCGGGGTTTTTTTGCGCTCTAAGGAACCTCTGATTAATCGTCATACCCGCGCAAGCGGGTATCCAGAGGCGGTTGAATTTCCTGGGTTCCCGCCTGCGCGGGAACGACGAAAATGGAGTTTTTCAGACGTTCCCTAAGTCCCGTGCAGCGCTATCGCTCCAAACGATTTTTCAGAAAACAGCAACCCCGCTACGGCGGGTTTTTTGTTGATAGGGGCTCGCAGCGGCGTGATTTGAGAGGATCGATCCGATTACGGCTCACACACGCGTCGCAGTCGCAACATGACGCGAGATACACTAAACTCGCGTGCCTGCTGTTAGCCGGGAGATCGTCAGGTTGGCGGCCGGGACGGCTCCCCATGCTCGTGGCGACGGTCTGTTAACGTTCCGATTCATCGATGACCTTTATACGTGCAATCCTTGGCCTGGCCGTCTGCATCGGCGCAGCACTGCCTTTGTCCGTACGGGCACTCGACCACACGCAACTCGCGGTGATCATCAACACAGAGGATCCGCTGAGCGTGCAGATCGGTGAGTACTATGCCGCGCAGCGGCACATTTCGTTCCAGAACATCATCAAAGTCGAATTCCCGCCGGGGAAAACTGCCCTCACGCGCCAGGAATTCGAAGCCGTCAAGGCACGGGTCGATGAGCGCACGCTGCCGCACGTGCAGGCCTACGCGTTGACGTGGGCGGCGCCCTATCGGGTCGAGTGCATGTCGATCACGACTGCATTCGCCTTCGGCTTCGACCCGGCGTTCTGCGCGGAGGGATGCAAGCCGACGCAGCCCAGCCGCTATTTCAATTCACGCAGCACCCTGCCGTTCACGCAGTTGAGAATGCGGCCGACCATGGCGATCGCCGCGACTTCATTCGAGTACGCCAGGGAGTTGATCGATCGCGGCGTGCAAGCGGACGGGTCGTTCCCCGCGGCGACCGCCTATCTGCTCTCGACGTCGGACCAGACGCGCAATGTGCGCAGCGCGTCGTATCCGCTGGTGGAAGAACTGATCAGGGGCCGCGTCTACGGTCGCACGATGAAACAGGATGCGGTGAAATATGCGACCGACGTACTATTTTATTTTACCGGCGTGGCGAAGGTCGATGGACTGGAGACCTTGCATTTCGTGCCCGGGGCCATTGCCGAC
Source organism: Betaproteobacteria bacterium (assembly GCA_043759115.1). Taxonomy (GTDB): domain Bacteria; phylum Pseudomonadota; class Gammaproteobacteria; order Burkholderiales; family SG8-41; genus PALSA-1004. The sequence continues at coordinate 4,460 of JAYVME010000362.1, forward strand.
CATCTCACGTCTTCCGGCGGCAATCTCACGGACAGCAGCCAGATGAGCGCGCTGCGCTGGCTGGAGGCGGGCGCTACGGCCAGCTACGGTGCAGTTGTCGAGCCCTGCAACCTGCCGCAGAAATTTCCGTCTCCGCCCGTCGTCGTTGGCCGTTATCTGCGCGGCGAAACGCTGATCGAGGCCTACTGGAAGAGCGTGTTGATGCCGGGGCAGGGCATCTTTATCGGGGAACCGCTGGCGACGCCGTTCCGGCGCCCGGACGCGCGCTGAGCTTCATTGTGCCCAACGATTGTGGACCGGTTGGCGAACCTTCGGTGTTGGCCGAAACGGTCGTTGGCCGATGGTCGTTTTACCGCCAGTAGCGAATGCTAGCCGGGTCCAGCGAAGGCGCAATTCAGCCTGTTGGATTTTCTCCACCCATTGCTGATACTGCGACATCTGGCGGCTGCCTAAAGGCTCCGAAAGTGTGACTTATTTGGCAGTCCGCTGGGCCCCCCGACCGCGATTCCGCCCCATTTTGCAACTTGGCCGGCATTGGTGAATTATCTTAAATAATTGAATATTATACTGAATATCGCATCATACGCAGCGGCATCAAGGTATCTCACCCGGTGCCGCGTCCGTCCGCCGCCACTCCTAAAGCGCCCGGGCACGTTTCGTGCGCATGACTACATCGTGGCCAGTTAAATTCAGGGGGACAGACATGATGAACAGCGTTGATTTTGATTTCATCAATAGGCGAGAGAAATCTACCGTAGCCGAACCTACGGAGAAGGCCGCTCGCAATTGCTTCAGTAAGCGTCACGCACCCTTGTCCGCCCCGGACACTTCCCCGCTCACGGTCAACGAAGGCGAGAGATTCCTGCGCATCGTGGCGCAAGCTTCGCGGATCAAGCGCCACTTCGGAATATTTGAGTTGCTGCAAGGCGAGGAGATCCAACATTTTATCCCGCATCAGGTCCTGATCTCCGCGTGGGGCGATTTCGGCGGGCCGAATCTGCAGCTCGACGTGATTTCCGCCATTCCCGGGGTGCGTACCGGCCTGCTTCATCGTTGCACCATCGACGGCCTGCTCAAAGACCTCTATCAGCGCTGGCTCGTCCACGGACGGCAGCCATTGCTGCTCGATAGCACGGATGTAAGGCTGGCAGATTCCGCCTGTAGCTGCACACTTCATAAGTCCTTGCAAGGCGGTTGTTCGCTCCTGGTGCATGGGGTCATCGATGCACGCGACACCAGCCACAGCCTGTATGTGGCGTTTAACGCGAGCTCGATCGTGAATGGGCGCAGCATCGAACGCTTCCGCCTCCTGGCCGATCCGCTGATTACCCAAATCGATGTAGCATTTCGCAGTATCGCAGCACTGAAGTCTCCCGGTCTGCCTGCGAATCAGGAGTTCTCCTCCAGCCCCCGGGTGCTGACTGCGCGCGAGGAGGAGATTCTCATGTGGGTGTCGGAGGGCGAAACCAACGACGAAATCTCGAAAATCCTCGCCATTAGCCCGTTCACGGTGAAGAACCACCTGCAGCGGATCATGAAGAAACTCAATGCGGCCAATCGGACCGAAGCGGTGGCGAAGTACCGCCAAATGGGCCTGCAGCCGCCAAGAAAAAAGGCCGCAAGAGAAACCACCCATGACCACATGACTCTGCTCTCTGCATAGACATTTTCAGCGGTCGTGATCTCACAGCCCCCGCTTCGGCGGGGATTTTTTTCGCGCTTTGCCGCGTTGCCAATACCTGCTGCCTGACTCGTCAATTTTCCTTTGCCGTCGCGTGCTGGTGTAGCTAGTGTATATTGCTCGGGCCGTCCGGGCTGCGTGGAACGCGCCCAATGTTGATTGACGCCGCCTGCCGCGCCGGGCATAGGTGGTCAGCCCGTGCGGCGAAAGCATGCAAATGAGCGAAACGCGTCCCGAGTCGGGTGAAGATTCATCGCCGAAAATCGCCGAATTGATGCGCGGCGACCTTGCGCTTACGCCGGTGACCGTCGCGCTGGTCGGCATCAACGTAGCGGTGTTCGGGGCGATGCTCGTGCATGGCGCCGGGCTCTGGCATTCGCCAAACGGCGTCCAGCTCGCTTGGGGCGCAGGTTTCGGCCCCGCCACCAAGGACGGCGAGTGGTGGCGGCTGGGCACCGCCTTGTTCCTGCATTTCGGGCTGGTGCATCTGGCCATCAACATGTGGGCGCTCTGGGATGGCGGACGGCTCGTCGAGCGCCTATACGGTCCGCTACGGTTCGTCGTCGTTTACTTCGCCAGCGGACTCACCGGCAATCTCGTATCGCTGATCGTGCAGGGCGACCAGGCCGTTTCCGGAGGGGCCTCCGGCGCCGTCTTCGGCGTTTACGGTGCGCTCCTGGTCTGTCTGTGGCGCGAGCGCCGTCAGGTCCATCCGGTCGAGTTCCGCTGGCTGTTCGGTGGCGCTGCGGTCTTTTCAGCGGCGACCATTGGATTCGGGCTGCTCATTCCGGGCATCGACAATGCGGCCCATATCGGCGGCCTGATCTCCGGCGCGCTGACCGGCGTGGCGCTGGCCCACCCCTTATCCGCCGCGAGCCCGCAGATCGGGCGCAGCCGCTGGGTGGCCGTCGGCGTCTATTCCCTGGCGGTGATCGCGCTCGTCTGCTCGATCCCTGCGCCGAGCTATCGCTGGCAGGCGGAGTTACATGCGCGCGAGGAGATACGCGGGTTTCTCGGCGATGACCGGCGCATCATCGAGCGCTGGCAGCAGATTCTGGACGCGGGCAGACAGGGCGGTGCGTCGTTCGAGCAGCTGGCGGAGCGCATCGAGACCGATGTCACGCGCGAATACCGCGCAAGCTTCGAGCAGCTCTCCGCGCTGCATCTCGACCCGGCGGCGCCGTCGACGATGACCCTGGATGTCCTGAGAAAATACACGCAACTGCGAGGCGACGCCTCCCAATCGCTGGCAGAGGCGCTGCGCATGAACGATCCGGAACGCATTCGCGAAGCGCTTGAAATGGCGCGCCGTGCGCCCTACATTGCCCGCGGCATCGAACCGCCCCCCGCTCCCGCTCCGGCGCGCTGAATGCTTGAGCCGGTCTTGGGCTGCTCGGTTTTGCGACACCTCGCAGGAAGCTGAAAGAAGCTGATTAGTCTCAGTCAGCAGTATTCATACAGACCCCGCTTCGGCGGAATTTTTGTTGTGCAGCTTTGCCGGCGGCCCTGGATCTTGCTCGGTCTCAGTGAGAATTGGCCAACGCGCGAGCATGCGCTATCGTTTTACGTTATATTCGCGCAGATCAGACTGCAATAAATGGAGTTGTCCGAGGCCGCAAAATCGGGTTCGAGCAATTTGAAGCAGGTTAGCGGCGTGGGGAGCCAACGATAAATCGAACGGCGTAAACGTGTTTGATGGGCTCAGCAAGAACGGGATAGGTTTCACATGGATTTGGAAAGCAGAAAAATAGATGTAATCCTGGTAAATCCCGGTAGCAGGCAAGCGGTATACCAGGAACTGGGCGATAAGTTTTCGGCCATTGAGCCGCCTTCTTTGGCCGGACTATTTGCCACCTTCGTCAGGAAAAAGGGGCTCACCGTCGCGATTGTCGATGCTCCCGCGCACAACCTCAGCCCCGACGGCGCGGCAAGCTTCATCGCGGAGAACTATCAGCCGACCCTGATCGTCATGGTGGTGTATGGCTTCCAGCCCTCCGCCTCAACCCAGAATATGCCGGCTGCCGGCGAAACTTGCCGTGCGCTCAAACGGCTTATGCCCGATTGCCGCATCATGATGACCGGAACGCATCCTGCGGCGCTGCCCGAGCGCACACTGCAAGAGGAGGCGGTTGATTTTGTGTGTGACCGCGAGGGCCCGGAAACCATACTCCAGACCGCGCTCGCATTGAAGTCCGGCGCGACTTCGTTTTCCGGGATCCCGAGTTTGTGGTATCGCGCCGGCGCGACCACGCTGTCCAATCCGCCCGGCGATTTGATGGATGATCTCGATGGCGAAATGCCGGGCGTCGCCTGGGATTTGTTGCCGATGAAAAAATACCGCGCCCATAACTGGCATTGCTTCGAGCACATTTTTGAGCGCGCGCCTTATGTATCCATGCACACGACCCTCGGGTGCCCCTACAAATGCAC
>JAYVME010000363.1:0-3707 GCA_043759115.1 Betaproteobacteria bacterium
GTTGATCCCCGATTTTAGGAGCGTTATGCGTTGGAGTCCGATTTCAACCAGAGGAAACTAGATGGATACGATCACATCTGTCCGGTAGATTTCAGAACAAAAACAACTGGTTGTTGAGGGGGTGGTCATCGAAACTCGATGTCGCCTCGGCAACCAGTTGATCGATTGGTGTTTTCTCAAACATGTTGACCTCGAAAATATTCAGTAAAAGCTGTGGCGATGCCGAGAGATTGAGTTGCTTCTTGGCAATGATGACGATGAGATAGACGCACACGGCAATCCAGATTTGGGATTTGACCGCGTTGAGGGAGTTGCCGAAGAAATGTTTGATCGACAGATTTTGCTTGATCCACTTGAAGAAAGTTTCGACTTGCCAACGCTTGCGATAAATCTCGGCGATGGTGAATGCAGGCAGATCGAATCGATTGGTCAGGAAGACGAGGAACTTGTCGGTTACGGGGTCGCGATAGGAAACACGACGCAAGCGGTCCGGGTAAGCAAGTTTCGATTTCGGTGTGGAGAGAAGAATGCTCTGGTCGCTGCGCAACCCCGTGGATTTGTCGACCTCGCGCGAGGCGGCCCAGGTGTAGCGAGTATTGTCCTTGGCGCGAATGACGAAGGAGACTTGGCGTTGATGCAGCGATTGCAGCCTGGCGAAATCGAGATAGCCACGATCGACGACGACGATAGAACCGGCTGGCCAGTGAATCAGGTCGAGCACATTGACGTCGTGCACCTTGCCGGTCGTGATATGGACGAAAACAGGAATCGAACCGCGCAAATCGATGAGGGTGTGCGCTTTGACTGCCGCCTTGGTCGAGCGGAAGTCCGCCCAAGGAAACAGTGTCAGACACAGATCGATGGTCGTGGAGTCCAACGCATAGAGCGGTTCTTTGAAACCCAGCCCAATGTCCTCGCCTTGATGCAACTCGACCGCTATGGCAATCAATCGATGGCCGAGTGCCTCGAACAATCTCCAGTCGCGTCGCTCGTTGGCGTCGGCCTGTTAATCGTCGCCCATATGGAGCCAAACCGTTGTCGGCATAAAGGAGCCACTGGATCGTCGGCATAATGGCGCCAGCAAATCGTCGGCATAAAGGAGCCAGCGGATTGTCGGCATAAAGGAGCCAGTGGTGGCGTCGTGAGGTAGCGACGCCGCATTTGTTTTTGGGTCTCGGACTTTCCTTAACGCGTACCCTTCGGAGTTTTTCCCCGGAGGCAATACGATGACCAACAGGAGGTTCGAGATGTATGAGATACGTCAAATCGTTGCCCGGCTGCGGCTGGGCGAGTCCGATCGCGACATTGCGCGCTCGCAGGCGGTGGGTCGCAAGACGGTGGCCGCGGTGCGTACCCAGGCGCAAGTACATGGCTGGCTGGATGCGGCCGGCACGCTGCCCGAGGATGCGCTGCTGGCGCAGGTGTTTGCCTCGACACGTCGGCGCGCGCAGAACATCTCCAGCGTCGAGCGGTATCGCGAGGACGTGCTGGCATGGCACGCGCAGGGCATTCAGGCCACCACGATCCGCCAGGCGCTCATACGCAAGCATCAGTTCGCGGGCAGCCTCTCGGCGGTATACCGGTTCCTCGATGCGAACGCGCCCTCGACACCTGAAGCCACGGTGATTCTGGATTTCGAGGTGGCGAAGTGCGCCCAGGTGGACTTCGGCCAGGGGCCGCCGCTTACCGCGCCGGGCGTGAGCGTGCCGTTCAAGACCTGGATCTTCGTCATGACGCTCGCCTGGAGCCGCCACCAGTATTGCGAGATCGTGCGCGACCAGAAGGTGGAGACGTGGCTTGCCTGTCACCGGCATGCTTTCGAGTGGTTCAACGGCGTGCCGCACACGATGCTCATCGACAATCCGAAGTGCGCGATCACGCGCGCGTGTTACTACGAGCCCGAAGTGCAGCGCGCCTACGGTCAATTGGCCACGGGCTATGGCTTCAGTATTTCCGCCTGCCCGCCACGCGACCCCAAGAAGAAAGGGCGCGTGGAATCGGGCGTGAAATACGTCAAGCGCGCCTTCGTGCCGCTGCGCGAGTTCCGCGATCTCACCGAGGCCAACCGGCAATTGCGCGAGTGGGTGATGGGGGAGGCGGGCAACCGCATCCACGGCAGCACCCGCGCGCGTCCGCTCACGCTGTTTACCGAAACCGAGCAGGCGCTGCTCACGGCGCTGCCCGCAATCGCCCCGGAATGCCCTGTCTGGGCCAAGGCACGCGTGCATGGCAACGCCCACGTGCAGTTCGAGCGCTCCCAGTACTCGGTGCCGTTTCGGCTGGTGCGCCAGAGCCTGTGGCTGGAAGTCAGCGCCAGCATCGTGCGCATCTATCAGGACCATGCGCTGGTCGCAACGCACCCCCGCCTGGCGCGCCCCGGCAGCCATTCCACGGTCGCCGATCATCTGCCCCCGGACGCGCAAGCCTACTTGATGCGTGACCCGCAATGGTGTCTCGCCCAAGCTAAACGCGTGGGGCCGAACTGTCTCGCGGTCATCCAGGCGCTGTTCAGTCACAAGGTGCTCGATCACCTGCGCGCCGCTCAGGGCGTGCTGCGCATGGGCGAGGCTTTCGGCGCCAAACGCCTGGAAGCCGCCTGCGCGCGCGCCTGCCACTTCGCCAGCCCCACCTATCGCACCGTCAAGAAGATCCTCAAGGAAGGACTCGACCAGAACCAACTCGACCTCGCACTGGATGCGCCATTGGAACAACCCTACCTCGGCACCGGGCGCTTCAGCCGGCCACCGTCGGATTTGCTGCATTGAGCACGTGCGCGCGTAACACCGTGCAAGCCCCGCTGTATCACTCACCCACTGTATCCCTCTACTGGAGATCACCATGAACCCCATGCCGCAACTGCAACCGCTTCTCAAACAACTGCGTCTGTCCGGTATCCTCGATTCGCTGGAGGCGCGCAATCGACAAGCCATCGAGTCCAAGCTCGCCTACACCGACTTCCTGGCACTGCTCATCGCCGACGAAATCGCCCGGCGCGAGCAACGTCATTTCGACGGTCGCCTGCGTAAATCCCAAGTGATGCTCGACAAAACGCTCGACCGCTTCGACTTCACCTACAATCCCGCTGTCGAGCACGGGCAGATCGCCGATCTCGCCACCGGCCGCTTCATCGAGGAGAAAGCCCCGGTGTTGATCGTCGGGCGCACCGGCACCGGCAAGAGCCACCTCGCGCAGGCGCTCGGCCACTGCGCCTTGCGCCAGGGCCATGAAATCCTCTTCACCACCCAAAGCAAGCTCCTCGCCAGTCTGCACGCCGCGCGCGCCACCGACACCTTCGACAAGAAGCTCCATCAACTCGCCAGAATCCCGCTACTGATCGTCGACGATTTCGGTCTGCGGCCCATGCGCTCGCCCCAGGACGAGGACTTCCACGAGCTCATCGCCGAGCGCTATGAGCGCGCCGCCACCGTCATCACCAGCAATCTGGACTTCGATGAATGGAGCGCCGCCTTCCCCAACAAACTGCTCGGCGCCGCCACCCTTGACCGCTTGCGCCACGGCGCCTATCGCCTCGTCATCGACGGCGAGAGCTACCGCAAACCCAGACCCCTTCTGGAACCACCAAAACGTGCCGTTGCAAAGGGCTCGAAAACGAAGTAAAACACTACCCGTCCGAGACCCCAAAACCACCACTTCCAACTGGCTCCATTAAGCCGACAATCGGTGGCTCCTTTAGGGCGACGATTAAC
>JAYVME010000364.1:0-3704 GCA_043759115.1 Betaproteobacteria bacterium
GCGTCGCGCAGGGTTTCGAGAAACAGCAGGATCGCGCCGGTGTACGGATCGTCGACCAGCATGTCGGTGAGTTCGCCCACGCCGATGTCCGCTTCGTTGCCGACCGAAATCAGCTTGGAGAAACCGGCGCCACGGCCCAGACCGCGCGACAACAGGCCGCCCGTCATGCTGCCCGACTGCGAGACGATCGCGAACGGGCCGGGCTTGATGTGGTCCATTTCCAGCACCGCGTTCACCGACAGCGCGAACGACGGCCGGATGCTCAGGATGCCGATGCAGTTCGGGCCGAGCACGCGCACGCCGCCGGCGCGCGCGATGGCGAGCACCTCTTCCTGCTTGCGGCGGCCCTCATCGCCGGTCTCGGCAAACCCGTCGCTGTAGATGGTCGCGGTCAGGACTTTTTTCTGCACGCATTGCTCGATCGCCGCGGCGACGGCGTCGCGCGGCACCATGATAAACGCGTGGTCGATCGCCTCCGGCACCGACATCAAATCAGGGTAGGCTTTCTCGCCGAAGATCTCGTCGCGGCCGGGATTGACCGGAATGATTTTGCCGGTATAGCCGTGCTTGCGCAGAAAGCGTTGCGGGCGCGAAGTGTTTTTCTTCGGATCGCCCGACGCGCCGATCAGCGCAACCACTTTCGGCTCGAACAGCGCCTGCGCCAACGCGGCGCGCGTTTTTTCCGCCTCACCCTTCACGCCTCACCCCTCACGCTCTTCCGGTTTTAGGCGGACGCTGCGAGAACGAGCGTTCGAATATGCTTTCGGCGATGCGGTTCTTGAGGATTTCGATCGACCCGCCGGCGATCATCCAGCCGCGGCATTTGCGGAAACAATATTCGACCAGCGTTTCCTGCGTGTAACCCATGCCGCCCATGATCTGCATCGCTTCGTTGCAGATATCGAACCCGGCCTGGTTGCAGAAGGCTTTCGCGATCGCGGTGTCCAAAGCCGTCGGTATGCCGTCGACCGCGTTTGCCACCGCGCGATAGATCAGGAGCTGACCTGCGTCGAGCTTGATTTTCATATCGGCGAATTTCCATTGCAGGCCCTGGAATTCGCACAAGGCGCGTCCGAACTGCTTGCGCTGCATCGCCCATTGCCGCGCCAATTCGTAAGCGTAGCGGCCGAATGCGAGCGAGCGCGCGGTGTTGCCGATGCGCTCGACGTTGAAGCCGGCGATCTGTTTCTTGAAGCCGCCTTCCTTCAGCATCACGTTCTCGGGCCCGACGTACACGTTGTCGAGATAAGTTTGCACCCAGTCTTCGCCGTTCAGGAATTTCGACGGCGCGCCCTGCTTGAAACCCGGTGCGTCGCGCGGGATCAGCACCGAACCGATGCCGCCCACGCCGGGACCGAAGCGCACGTACGTCAGCATCACGTCCGCGTACGACGCGTGGGTCTGAAACACCTTGGTGCCATTGATGCGATAACCGGCACCGTCGGGTTTCGCGCTGGTGGTGAGATCGGTCACCGCACTACCGGCCTCGGGTTCGGTCATGCCGACCGTGATCACCGATTCGCCGGCAAGGATTTTTTTGAGATAGCGATCCTTCTGGTCGCGGGTGCCGTATTCAGCGAGCACGCGCACTGGACCGAAATTGCCGGCCTGAATCACGTCGGCGCTGCGCGGGCACACTTGCGATACGGTTTCGATGGCGAGGATCGCGTCCATCAGCGTGCCGCCCTGGCCACCGTCTTCTTCCTTCATCGCGATGCCCATGAGGCCCTGCGCGGCAATCAGTTTCGAGACATCCCACGGATGCTCTTCCTGATGCGCACGCGCGAGCGCGCCGGCGGCGAGATGCTTCTGGGCAAAGCCGCGCACCGAGGCGCAAAACATTTTTTGTTCGTCGCTTAAGGTGAAATCCATGGCAGGTATTTTCCTTCGGTTAAACCTTGCAGTGACGCATCAATCCGCGCGCATGCCGGTCGCTTTCACGATTTGCGCAAAACGCGCGATCTGCACCTTGATATACGCTGCGAACTCCGGCGGGGTGTTGGCTACGAGTTCCGCACCCTGGCTTGATGCGTGCTCCTTGGTCGCCGGATCGTTTGTCATTTTTACAATCTCGGCATTGAGCCGCGCGATGATGGCGGGCGGCGTGCCCGCGGGTGCGAGGATGCCGTTCCACGCGCCGATGTCGAAGCCGGGCAATCCGGATTCGGCGACGGTCGGCACCTCCGGCAATGTGGGCGAGCGCCTGGGGCTGCCAATCGCCAGCACGCGTAAGCGGCCGGCGGTGACGTGCGGCAGCGCCGAAGGCATCGTTACGAAACTCATTTGCACTTCGCCTGCTATCAGCGCGGTAATCTGGCCCGCGGTCCCCTTGTACGGGACCTGCACGATGTTGACCTTGGCCATCAGCTTTAGAAGCTCCGCGCCGAAATGGGCGGAGGCGCCAGTGGTCCCCGACGCGTAATTGAGCTTGCCCGGCTGCGCTCTGGCCAGATCGATCAGCTCTTTGACGTTTTTAACCGGCAGCGACGGATTGACGAGCAACAGGCTGTGCGTGAGCGCGACCAGGCTGACCGGCGCAAAATCCTTGATCGGGTCGTACGGCAGTTTCGCGTGCAGGCTCGGCAGCACCGAGTGACTGGTGTTGGACATCAGGATCGTATAACCGTCGGGCGGCGCCTTGGCGAGCGTTTCGCTGGCAATGATGCCGCCGCCGCCCGGTTTGTTATCGAGCACGATGGTCTGACCCATGCTTGCGGTCAGCGCCCGTCCCACGCCGCGCGACAGAATATCGGTGCTGCCGCCCGGCGCGGAAATGACGATCATGCGGATTGGTTTGTTCGGGTAGGGTTGCGCTTGCGCGCTTACTGCGAAGACTAATACGGAACCGCCGATGAACGCCGATGAACGCCGAATAAAACCAGAGACAAACCATAAGTGGCACCGGGAAAAACCAGAACCAGGAATCAATCGCGTCGTCCGGGTTTGTTGTTCCTCCGTGATCATGCTTTCTTTGATGTTGACTTCATCCGCGTTCATCGGCGTTCATCGGCGGTTGCATTGCTCTTCAGTGGTTTCACGCTTGAAGTAAAGGACGCAGTTTGCGTGCATCGGTCAGTTTCTCGATGCTCCACACGCTGTCGCATAATTTTCGCGCGCGCGTTTTCCCCAGCACCGGCGCCAGCAGATCGTAGCTCTTGGCGTCGACTTCGGCACGCGCCATCGGGTTGTCGCTGGTGCCGCGCACGGCTTTGGTGTGCAGGCGCAGTTCGCGGCCGTTGCGCAGTTTGATTTCGACGATGCCCTGCCGGCTCGGCATCACGCGCGTGAGTTCGTCATCGCCCAGAAGTTCTATGCGGCTCCGCAGGTCGAGTACTTTTCGATTGTGCATGCGCTTTTCGTCGTGCGAGGATTTGAAGCTGACGAAGCTGTCGAGCAGCATCACGGCGCACATGTGTTGCATGCAGATGTCCGGCATATGGCGGTTGTTTACCGTGTTTGCGCCCTGGTGCGAGACGCGCACCACCAGTTTTTCGACGTCGTCCGCTTTGATTTTGTGTTCCCGGATCAGATCGAGCAGCGCGTCGAGCGGCGCCTGGATCGGCGAGCCCACCGACCAGCGCTTGATGTTGGTGTTCATGATTTCATAGGTCACACCCAGTTCGCGCACGAGTACTTCGGGTTGCGGCGCGCGGCCGTAGGCGACGAAAAAATTGCGCTCGCCGGCGAACACGTCTTCGACCGCC
>JAYVME010000365.1:0-3702 GCA_043759115.1 Betaproteobacteria bacterium
CATTGGGCCTCGAAACGCATCACCGCGTAGGCGCCGTCGCTGTGCTGGTCGACCAGGTGTTCGGTCGCGCGCAGCGGGCATTGCGCCCCATCCAGCGCAATGGTTAGCCGCGCCAGCGCGTACGCGGCGATTTCATTATGTCGCGCACGCAATTCGCCCCACGTGATTTCGCCATCGCCATTGCTGTCGAGTCCTATCGCAAAATCGAGGTCGCGCAACGCGATGTCCCATTGGCCGCGTAGTGCGCTGCCGTCGACGGCGACCGACAGGTAGCTGTCGCTCGGCTTGTGCGCCGCTGCCGTTCCCGCCAGCAAGGCCATGACCAGGAACAGCGCGGCGCGCATTACGCCCCGCCTTTGCGCATCAATGCGAGTTGTTCCGCCAATCGCCGCAGATACCAGTCTTCGATATGCGTCTCAGCCATCCAGTCGAGCACCGGCTGCGCAGCTTCGGGCTGGCGCAACGCGACCGCCGCTTCCAGCAACACGCGTGCATCACGCGGCTCCCGCTGCACACGCCAGTTGCTCTGCGCAAGGCGCAAAGCTTCCGCGGGTTGTTTCAGCATCCGCAGACAGAAACGCGATTCCTCCTGCTCGTGCGTGGTGTCCCCCCGCAACCGCGCCGCGGCATAGCGGTCGGCGAGCGTCGCCTGATGCGCGCGCGCGCTGGTCGCGTTGACCGCGCCTTCGGCCAGCGCAAGACGCAACAACAAGGGATCCGCGAGGGTCCAATCCTTAAGCAACGTCACGACTTCCGGTGCACGCCCGTAGTCGAGCAGAAAATCCGCATAAGCCGCGAGCAGGAATCCGTCCGTGATGCCGAGCGCCAGCGCGCGCTTGAAATATTGTTCCGCGAGTTTGGCGTCGTTGAGCCGCCACGCCATGTCCGCGAGCCGCACCAGGATCCACATTTTTTGTTCGGCGCTCACGTCGCTGGCGCGGACCAGCGCGCGGTTCAGGTTCTCGAGGCCCTCGCGGGCACGGCCGGTCATGCCGTCGATGAATGCCACGCAACCCGCCGCGCTCAGTTCATCCACCAACGGCGCGAACGACGCGCAATCCCGGCGCGAGGCGGCGTAATCCGCCTGCACCAGATGAATCACCGCGCGCAACGACCACGCACGAGCATCCGCCGGGTCGCGTTCGAGCGCGCGCGCGAGGTCGGCGAGTGCCGACGAAAAATCGTGCCTATATTGAACCAGGGTTGCCCGCATAACCAGCACCTGCGTTGGTGGATCGGGCAGGTCCCACCACGGCTTGAGCGCCGCCTGCGCATAACCTACGTAACGCGGATCGCCCTGCGCCAGGGCCTGCTCGAAGTAGCGGCGTGCCAACCGGATCGCCCGCTCCAGATTCTGCGGATCACGCGCGAGCGCGCCGCGCAATTCTTTGATTTCGCGCATTGCCGGGTCGTTCGGCCGGACTGGCAGGCGTTCCAGCACTTCGTTATCGGCGCGCGGCACATGCGGCGCCGCAACCACGACTGGCGCGAGCAATATAAAGCCTAGCGTGACAAGACGGCGATATCGGATGGGCAAATACAGGATGGCCGACCTCAGAAAGACGGGAAAAAGTCCGGGCGACCCGGCGCAACCATCCCATCATAATTGGATTTGCATATGTAAACAACGTGTTATATAGTCACGTCAACCAATTGGGGGCTTCGTGCGTATATGCTCTAGTGGCCACGCACATGTGGCCATATTGGTTTTTGGTTCCGTTTCACATAACTCTAAGAGGAGATTCACTTGAAGAAACTGCTTGCTGCTATGGTTGCCGGTGCATTTGCGATTGCTTCGGTTGGCGCGTTTGCTGCTGCTCACACCGGTGCGCAACCCGCGAAAGACGGCAAAAAAGATGAAATGAAGAAAGACGGCAAAAAAGACGAAATGAAGAAAGACGGAATGAAGAAAGATGGCAAAAAAGATGAAATGAAGAAGTAATACTTCTTCTTTCTCGAAAAAGGCAGGGATGACCCTGCCTTTTTTTATGTGACGCCGCGCCGGACATTGGAATTGACGCCATGAACGCCGATTTCCGGGTGTGGAAACCGAATGTCGCCCCAGCCGCGATCATCGAACGCGATGACAGGTTTTTGTTCGTCGAAGAGCAAACCGGGCGTGGCGCGCTTTATAATCTGACGGCCTGGCCCCTCGGTCCGGACGCCCCGCCGGTTGCCGGCGTAATTCGCGCATCACTCAAACTCATGACTTACTGCAACTGATCGACGATGGCCAAACAACGCATAGTCGTGGGCATGTCGGGCGGGGTCGACTCCGCGGTCGCCGCTCTGCTGCTGAAAGAGCAGGGTTACGACGTCATCGGACTTTTCATGAAAAACTGGGAAGACGATGACGACGAGCAATACTGCAGCTCGCGCGAGGACCTGATCGACGCGGTATCGGTCGCCGACAAGATCGGCATCGACATCGAAGCGGTGAATTTTTCGGTGGAATACAAGGAGCGCGTGTTCAGCGAATTCCTGCGCGAATACCAGTCGGGCCGCACGCCGAACCCCGATGTGCTGTGCAACGCCGAGATCAAGTTCCGCTCGTTCCTGCAGCACGCGCTCACAATGGGCGCCGAACGCATTGCGACCGGCCACTACGCGCAGGTGCGTGAAGTCGACGGCCTCTACCAGTTGCTCAAAGCAGAGGATGGCACCAAGGACCAGAGCTATTTCCTGCACCGCCTGAACCAGGCGCAGTTGTCGAAAACACTGTTCCCGCTCGGCACTCTCTACAAGCGCGAAGTGCGCGAGATTGCGCGCAAAACGGGCCTGCCCAATCACGACAAAAAAGATTCGACCGGTATCTGCTTTATCGGCGAACGGCCCTTCCGCGAGTTCCTCAACCGGTATCTGCCCTCGGACCCGGGCGAAATCTGGACGCTCGACGGGCGTATGGTCGGCCATCACATGGGACTGATGTTTTACACGATAGGCCAGCGCCAGGGCTTGGGTATCGGCGGACAACGCCGCAGCACCGGCGGCATCGAACACTGCAACCCCGACGCCGAACGCGGCAAAGACGGCGACGCCTGGTATGTCACGGCCAAGGACATGCCGAACAACCGTCTGCTCGTCGTGCAAGGGCGCGATCACGACGCATTGCTGAAAACGTCGCTGACCGGCATAGACTTGAACTGGGTCAGCGGCACGCCGCCGCATTGCAACTGGGTGTACAACGCGAAAACGCGCTACCGCCAGAAAGACGCGCCGTGCACGGTGGTGCGCGTCGACGGGTCAAGTTGCGAGGTGGAATTCGCCGAACCGCAATGGGCGGTGACGCCCGGACAGTCGGTGGTGATTTACGAAAGCCGGGTCTGTCTGGGCGGGGGAATTATTCAGTAGGATTGAGGAGCGAGGAGCGAGGAGCGAGGACTGAGGGAATTTTCGGCGCGCAATGCTCGCCGCCACTTTTACTAGTGCCCGAATTCTCAGTCCTCAGTCCTCAGTCCTCAGTCCTCAATCCTCAATCCTGGCGCTTAGGCGGCGCACCGCACGCGCTTGACGCATAGTCGCAGCAGGTAGTAGGCTTCGGCACTCATTCACCCACACTTAACGCAACCATGAACGCAATCGCTGACAAGTTCGTACTCTTCACCCAGCCCGGATGAAGTAGCTGCCTTCGAGCGAAAGAGTTTCTTTCGAAAAAAAATATCGACTTTGTCGCGATCGATGTACAGAACGATCCGGCGGGAC
>JAYVME010000366.1:0-3702 GCA_043759115.1 Betaproteobacteria bacterium
CAGATCGGGCAACGCCTGCATGCGTTTAAAGCTGGTTACCGCCAGCGCGCGCACCTGGCCCGACTTGATGAAGGGCACGGTCGAGATCGCGTTGTTGAAGAGGACCTGGATCTGGCCCGCGATCAAGTCGGTCAATGACGGCGCCGAGCTCTTGTAGGGGATGTGCACCATTTCGGTTTTCGTCATGAGACAAAACAAGGCGCCCGAGATATGACCGAAGCCGCCGACACCCGACGAGCCGTAATCGAGCTTGCCGGGCTTCGCCCTTGCGAGCGCAATCAGTTCTTTCACGCTTTTTGCCGGTACCGAAGGATGCACCACCAGCACGCCCGGCGAGGACGAGACCTGCATGATGGGCGCGAAATCACGCACCGCGTCGTAGGGCATTTGCTTGTACAGGCTCGGGTTCACCGCCCACGTGCCGACGGTCGCGATCACAATCGTGTAGCCGTCGGGCGCCGATTTGGCGGCGAGTTCCATGCCAATGTTACCGTTGGCGCCGCCGCGGTTGTCGATGATGAATTGCTGGCCGAGGCGCTGGCCCAACTTTTCACCGAGCATGCGGCCCTGAATATCGGTGGGGCCGCCGGCCACGAAGGGGACAACAAAACGCACGGTCTTGGCCGGGTACTGCTGCGCAATCGCGACGGCGGCGGGCGTGGATAATGCAAATACAGCTACGAACCGCAATGAAATCTTCATGATTTCCTCCGATGTGTTTGCCGTTGGTTATGCCACTCCCTGTTTGTCGGCGTACGGCGTCATATTAGCGAACCGCGGTGGTGCCGTCATTTTTTTCCAGACTCGACGTAACGGAACATTTCCGTGTGGTCGGATGTGAATCCGAGGTCCTTTTCCATCTTGTTCCAGATGTCGGTGCATGGCTTCGCGAGCAGGCTCGATGTTCCCGTAGACTCCACCACTTCCAGCGCGGTGCGCACATCCTTCGCCATCAGGCCGGTGAAAAATCCCGCGCCATAGGTTCCCGACAGCATGTGCTGCCTGAATTTGTTTTTGGTCGTGTTATTCATGCCGCTCGATGCGTTCAGAATATCGACGATGACGCCGGCGTCGAGCCCGAAGCGCCGTCCCGCGCTGACCGCTTCGCAGGCGGCAACGAGGCCCGCCGCGGACACGTAATTATTGAGCGCCTTCACCGCATGGCCCGCGCCGAGCGGTCCCGCGTGAAAGATCTGGTTGCCAAGTTTTTCGAAGAGCGGCTTATTTTGCGCGAACAGCGCGGGGTCGCCGCCGACCATGATCGCGAGCGTGGCAGCCGTCGCGCCTTTCACTCCGTTCGACACCGGCGCGTCGATCAGCTTGATGCCGCGCTTTTCCAGGAGCGCGCCCAGCTCGCGCGTGCCGATCGGCGACGACGAACTCATGTCGATGATCAGCGCGCCGGGCTTGAGGCCCGCCAGCACGCAGTTTTTGTCGTCATCATTCTGCCCGCATAACACTTTGCGCACGATCTTGCCGTCGGGCAGCATGGTGATCACGGTTCCGCACATGGCGCCGAGTGTGGCGAGGCTGTCGGCGATTTCTATTTCGTGTGTGGCAGCCAACGCCTGCGTGCGCCTGGTATCGGTGTCGTATATCACGAGCTTGTAGCCGGCTTTGGCGAGATTGGTTGCCATCGGCGTGCCCATCGCCCCGATGCCGACGAAACCGATTTTTGCGACGTTGTTTGTCATTGCATTCTCCGGATTATTTAGGAAAGGTCTAAAAAATAGCACTTTCGTCGTTCCCGCGCTTGAGAGCCTGCCCCGGCAGGTATCAGGCCGGGGCGGGAACCCAGGAGATTCAAATGCTTCTGGATGCCCGCCTTCGCGGGCATGACGATAAATCAGAGGTTCCTTAGGGTAGTGATTGCGAAATTAGCGTCGTATTATTCGCCGATGGGCAGATCGATGCCGATGTTCTGTTGGCGCGCGACCTCGAGTATGTAATGGCCCGTGTAGATGTCCTGGATGCCCATGCCGTGCGATTCGTAGAGCGTAATCTCGTCGCGCGACTTGCGCCCAATGATGCGACCGGTAATCACTTCGCCGAGTTCGGGCAGCGCGTCCCAATTGAGCTTGCCGCTCTCGATCAGCGGCAACAGGTCGCCGCATTCGTTGCGCGCGGTGCCGCGCGAGTCGACCACGACGCGCGCGCAGCGCTGGATCGCGGCGACGTCGAGCTCGCGGCGCGTCAGCGCGTTGGATCCCGCGGCGTTGATATGCTGGCCGGGTTCCAGCCAATCGCCGAGCAGCACCGGCATTGCCGCCTTGGTGATAACGTTGATGATGTCGGCACCCCGCACGGCGTCGGCGGCGCTCGCGACGGCTTCCATCTTTACGCCGAGCCTGCCGCTCAATGCGGCGCAGAAGCCGCGTGCGCGTTCGATATTGCGGCTGTAAACTTTTACGGCGCGTATTTTGCGTACCGCGCATACCGCTTCCAGTTGTCCGTTCGCCTGCTTGCCCGCGCCTATCATGCCGACCGTGGCCGCGTCCTCGCGCGCCATGTAACGCGTCGCCACGCCGCTCGCGGCACCCGTGCGTACCATGCCGAGGTGGCTCGCTTCTATCATGGCGACGAGCCTACCGCTGTCGGTATCGATCAGGTGCACATGGTAGCGCGCGCCTTGGCCCGGGTTCGAGTAATACGCCTTGTAGCCGATCAGTTTCAATTCGGGCGCCGCGGCCTGCAGGATATGCAGCGTGCCGGCAGGCGCGCGCGCACGCACGCGCGGTACGTCGATGGCGCGGCCCTCCGCGCGCGCCTTGAGCGACGCCTCGACAAGCTCGACGGTTTTCGGCATCGTCAGGATTTGCGCGACTTCTGCTTCGTTGATATATCTGGTCATGATGAAGTGTGGGGTTGGGCGTGAGGGGTTAGGCGTGAGGCGTGAGGCGTGAGGCGTGAGGCGTGAGGCGTGAGGCGTGAGGCGGAAGGCGGACAAGCTTTTGCAGTCCGCCTCACCCCTTACTCCTCACGCCTCACTTGTTCTTCAGTGCTTCCGCGCGGATAGCGGACAAAGTCGTGCGCGGCGATATCGCATCCGGATCGATGCGCAACTCGAGGAGTGCCGCGGTTTTGGCGTTCCACGCGCGTTCGAACGCGGCCTCGAAATCCGCGGTCTTCTCCACGATTTCGCCAAAGAGGCCGTAGGCGCGCGCAAGTGCGGCGAAGTCGGGATTGGAGAGGCTGGTGCCGCTGACGCGGCCGGGATAATATTTTTCCTGGTGCATGCGGATGGTGCCGTACATGCCGTTGTTGATGACGATGAAGATCACCTTCGCGTCGTATTGCGCGGCGGTGGCGAGTTCCTGGCCGTTCATCAAAAAGTCACCGTCGCCGGCGAACGCGATGACCGGGCGATCGGGATGCACGAGCTTGGCCGCGACACCCGCCGGCACGCCGTAGCCCATCGCGCCGCTGGTGGGCCCGAGTTGCGTTCGAAAACCGGTGTACTGATAGAAGCGGTGCGCCCACAGCGTGAAATTACCGGCGCCGTTGGTGAGTATCGATTCCGGCGGCAGGCGCTTCTTCAGATAGAGGATCACTTCGCTCATGTTGAGCGCGCCCGGCACGTTGACCGGTTTCTGCCACGCGTTGTATTCGGCGCGCGCGGCTTCGGTTTGTTCGGCCCAGTGGCCTGTCACCGGCGCGAGCGCGCGGGCGGCTGCGGCAAACTCCGGCATCCCGGAATTGATC
>JAYVME010000367.1:0-18137 GCA_043759115.1 Betaproteobacteria bacterium
GTGCTAAAGCGCAATGAGCCGGTTTGCGGAAAGCCGTCGTCGATTTTTCGATCCAGCTCGGCGAGGATGGGCGACGGCACATTGCTGCCGGTCTTGACATTCAGCGCGATCGGTACCGTCGCAGCCGAGTCGTAATAAATGTTGTCGTTAATCAACTGCAGGTATCCGCTGAAAGGATTGGTCGGGTTGTTGGTGGCAGTCGGCACCGTACCGACACCATCATAATTGCCCGTGATAAAGCCGGAGCGGGAGAGTTGATGCCAAGCCAGAATGGATTCGCCCTCGTTGGTATCGTCGATTTTGCCGTTCGCGCAAGTACCAGCATTCGTGCAACCCAGCGTTGGAGCGCCCCCCGCGCCCGGGATATTGGCGGCCGCTTGTGCGACAGCATAATCACCGGGCAGCGCACGGTAGCGGTCCTGAAAGCCCAGGTAGGCAATCTTGACGCCGTCGATTTGCGCCGCAAGGTTACGCACACGCGCAGCGGTGATAAGTTCCTGACCCTTGAGCACGCCGCCCAGCAGCAGCCCGATGATGACGAGCACAATGGCGATCTCGATCAGGGTAAAGCCTTGTTGTTTTCGCATGCCTGCAAATCTCCACGCTAAGGATGGACTGGTAGTCCAAATATCTCATTTCCCGCAAATTCCGTGCCATCGACGCGGTTGCGGTACGTAAGGCCAAGGCGTGCCAAATTTTCAAGGGTGAATTAATTGAGATTGTTAACGATAACGTGCTTATTTTACATAAGTAATTGATTATGAATAATTATATTTCTGACGAACGTTGCGACGCAATGATAACAACAAACTGGCTAAATTATGAAAACAAAGGATTTTGCCTCGACAGAAGCATCCGGAAGAGTCAATTTTTCGACGTTGTTGACGATTTCCCAGCGTTTTGCAGGGCGTCAAGCCGATCGGCGAGGAAGCGCAGTTCGTGTTCGTCGCGCACTTCGCCACTGGACAGCAGGGCGCCAAGAAGTATTTTGGCGCTGTCGACTTCTCCCAGATCTTCAAGCACAAAGATATGCATTTGGCGTGCCCATCCCGGCGCGTCCGGCGCGAGCCGCGCAATTTCGCGCGCGTAGTGTAGCGCGAGAGCCTGATCCTTGAGCCGGTGCTTCGCTAAAATTGCCGCGTGCGCGAGCCAGCGCCAGCGCCGGTTGGGATCGCGCAGAAACTGCGCGTAGACGAACTCGAACATCAGCCGCGTGCGCGCCTGATCCGGCACCTGTGCGTATAGCTGGGACGCCATCAGCAGTGGATACTGGCCAACCGGGTCGAGTTCCAGTATGGCGGCGAGCCACTCGATTACGCGCGGGTAATCGAGTTCACGAAACGGGATGCTGATACCGGGCTGGTTGTCGAATGCCTGCAGGTACAACGTCGTCAGTTGCGCCAGCGCGACGGGTTCAGCCAGACTCGCAATGCGCAGGGCTGCCACCGCCGGCGGCGCGTCGAGTGCCTCGGCGCGTGCCACCGGTTTGGGCTGCGCCGATTGCCAGGCGATTTGCAGCACGAGCGCGGCAGTGAGCGCCGCGAACACCACGCGGGGCACCGCAGCCAATGGCCGCTCGTCGCGCGCGATCACAGATTCCGGCGATAAAAATCAAACATCGCGGCGGCGCCGAGCAATGCCGTATAGAGCGCGGCTTGCAGCGCACAAATGCCCACCGCCGGCCACCCGGGCGCGCCGTCCACCAGCCACGCGCTTTGGGTGAAACGGTCGAGCGCGGGCAACACCAATGCCAGCGCGTCGACGAGCCACGCCATCACCTGGTGTGACGGCGCGTTGTTCTCGAAAATCGGGGCGCCGCTGATCAGCCGGATGGCCGTCAACGCGCGCGCCAGCAGATAAAATCCGGCGACGAAACTCGCCGCCGGCATCAGTTGCGTAAAAGTCACGATGCAAAACAGGCTCAAAGCCGCGACTATCATGAGTTCCAGACCGAGGGAGCAACCCCATTGCAGCGCGGCGGGTAACGAGGCCAGGATCAATTGCGGCAGGCTGGCGATCAGCGCCATCGCGAGTGCGATCAGCATGAAACCAAGCAACCGGCCCAGAATATAGTCCGCACGCCGCAAATCGAACGATAATGTGAGTTCGAGCCCCTTGTCGTTGAATTCGCGCACGACGCTGGTCAATATATACAGGCTCAGTATGAACACCGCGAGCAGGCGTGTTGCGGCGGCGGAAAAAACGATTTGCATGCGCGCGCTTTCCGTAATCGCCAGCTGCTGCACGAAATAGGCGGCGACGAAGACCAGCGCTAGTGCGATGACAAACAGCCATAAGAGGCGCGTGCGCGAGGCCTCTAGCACGGTGAATCGCGCGAGAGTTAGGATTTGTTGCCGACCCATGGAATAATCATTGCTCGCACTTGAATTCGACCAGTATAACCAAACCGGGGCTGACCCAGCCAAGGTAATGATGAGGCCACACAGGTGAGCGAAACAACTTTAGCCGCACGGCAGAAACTCTTCGCATCCCATCCGCAGTTGTGGTTTGGCGCCATGCTGCTCGCGCTGCACGCCGCGCTGGCATGGGGCATCGACACGCTTTTTTCACGCGCGATGCTGCTGGTGCATTTCGGCATTTTCCTGATCTGGCAGCCGGTATGGCGCGGCGAGCGCAACCTCGACTCGCGTCAGGCGTCGGTGGTCATCATCGTGGGTTTGCTGCTCGCGGGCTGGAACAGCTGGTGGCTGATGGCGGTATGGCTCGCGGTACTCTTTGCGCTGATCGGCGGCAATCTGCTGGGCAGCGAGCAGCCGCGCCAGCGGCTTACGGCGATGGTGGCTGCGCTATACCTGCTGTCGTTGCTACTGGTGTGGGTTGTGCCCCATCTGTTTGTGGACCAGCAGTTCGAGACGGTACTGGTCGCCATGGTGCGTTATGTGCTGCCGGTGCTGCCGCTCGCGATGATCGCGATCCCGGTGCCGGCCGCCAGCCGGTCTGCCGCGCTCGCGGTCGATCTGTTCTACAGCGTGATGCTTTTTTTGCTGGTGACCGGTCTGGTGCTCGGAAGCTTTGTCGTCAAGCAAATAAGCCATGGTGATTATCCGCTTGCGCTGGCGCAAAGCCTGATGGTGATGGGGCTCGTACTGGTGACCTTGAGCTGGTTGTGGAACCCGCGCAGCGGCTTCACAGGCATAGGTCATTTGCTGTCGCGCTACCTGATGAGCCTGGGGCTGCCATTCGAGCAGTGGGTCAAAGGTCTGGCGGATCTTGCCGAGCGCGAGCGCGAGCCGTCGCGCTTCCTCTCGCTCGCACTGCACGACATGGGCGAGTTGCCATGGGTGGCGGGGCTGTCGTGGCAATCCATGCACAGCAGCGGGGAACTCGGCGCGCGTTCGCGCTTCCAGGCCGAATTTGCATTTCAGGATATGACGCTCACGTTTTATACCAAGTGGTCGCTGAGCCCCGCATTGCTGCTGCATCTGAAGCTGCTCACCCAGATGCTCGGCCATTTTTATGAAGCGAAGCAGCGTGAAGAAGCGCAACGCTTGAATGCCTATACGCAGGCAATCTACGAAACCGGCGCGCGGCTTACTCACGACGTCAAAAACCTTTTGCAGTCGTTGCGTTCGCTGTGTGCCGCCGCCGAGACCAGCGGTGCGGATGAAGCCGGCGCGTTGCAGGGATTGGTGAAACGACAACTCCCGCAGATTGCTCAACGGCTGACCGTGACGCTCGAAAAACTGCAGGCCCCGCACCAGTCCACCATCGTGCAAATCGATGCTCTGACGTGGTGGGAGGGGCTGAAACAGCGTTATACGCGGAGTGAGATTGTATTTTCCGGAGTTGACGCAGCGGCCGGCAGCCGCTTGCCGGGCGAGTTATTCGACAGCGTGGCTGAGAACCTCTTGCAGAATGCGATTGCCAAAGCGCAACAACAGGCGAATTTGCGGATAGCCGTGAAGTTCGAACCGGCGGCCGGGGGCAGATTGACGATATGCGACAGCGGGGACAGCGTGCCGAAATCCGTCGCGGCCCGGTTGTTTTCCGCGCCGGTGTCGTCGCACACCGGCCTCGGCATCGGCCTTTATCAGGCGGCCAAGCAGGCGGAACAGGCCGGCTACAGTCTTAAGTTAATAAGCGATATCGAGGGCAACGTGTGTTTCGAGTTGCGCAAGACAGGCGCCTAGCGCGCCCCAATGCTGATTGCCGCATCGTCATTGCGCCGCCACGCGGACGGTTAACTGCGTGGTCGTGCCGACGACCAGTGTCACTTTCGGTGTGAAGAGGCCGGCGTCGGTCATCGCGCTGAAAGTGGTGCTTGAGCACGCGGGCAGAGACGTGCATTCCGGCGCGACCACATAGCGCACCGAGGTGCGCCAGTTGGTGTTAAACCAGCCGGGAAACGTGACACCCGGCCATCCCGCTCCAGGGCTTAGATTGCGCGGCAACAGGCCCGGCGCGGTTGATCCGGACGGCAGGCATAAGTCCGGATCCCCATACGGCCGGCACGCAAAGTCATCGGCCAAAGCCGGGTTCGGCAATACCGAATGGGCGAGAAAGTAGCGATTGAGCAACGCGGTAATTTCATTGGCGACGCGTTTTTCCACGATCGCCATCAGATCAGCCACGGTAATGATGATCAGCCTGTCATTAAAGTTGCCGTCTGCCGCGTGCGCCACAAAAGCGGAACCCCCCGCTGCATTGGCGCCGTCCAGGTAGTTGACGACATTATTCTGGTTCGCAGCGCCGTTGCGCGATTGGCTGCCCAATGGCGCGCCCGGCGAGAAAACGATGGCGGCGATATTGGTGAGGGGTGTGGTGCCGGATATCGACAACGTGCCGATGGTTGTGTCATTGATGCGCACGAGACTGGCGTAGTCGCGGAAATTGGGCGATAGCGCGTACCATAAGCGCTCACCGTCCGCATCTCTCAAATCCGGCAGCCCGAGCGTGCGCCACGGCAGGCGTCCGATATAGCTCGGACAGCTATTCCCGGCGAACAAATCCGCGATGCCATCGTCGGGCATATTGCTGCCTGCAATATGGGTGATCAAGTCCGGACAGGGCAAGCTGCCGGGCAGCGAGTTATCGATCGCCGCGCGTCCGATCAGCGCCTGTTTGGCCAGCGCCAGCGCGGTGGTGGTTTTTTGGCCGCGTTCGTTGCGCACCGCGGTTGTACCGAGCGACGTCACAAGCCAGGTCGCGGCCGCCATTCCGATCACGGCAATCAGCAAAATGGCGACATACCCGTGATGTGCGCCGCAGATGCGCTTCACATTACGCCTCATCATAACGTTCGTGAGCTGATGTTCGTCCCGTAAACATGCGCGCATTGATGTGATATTGCAGTTGGCGACCGTAAGTTGCCCTAAGTTTTTCCGCAGGTCTGTTTACGGCACCGGTTTCGTCGTGCACCGGGCCTGGCTTCTGCCTTGAACAGGCGGTGCAGCAGGCGAGACCAGGAAATTATAGGCTTGTAAAGCATAGCTGGGCGGACAGGTGTTCGCCTCGGAGTAGTGCGGGAGATCAGGGCAGTTTTTGCGCGGAGACCATGCGGCCCATGAGCACCGGCGTTGACAGCCATACCACGATGTCATCGAACGGCGTTACCGTACCGGCGGCTGCGGCGCCGCCGGTGGTGGACACCCGCAAATAGAAAGTGCCGGCGATGGCATGAGTCACGTTCTGAAGTTCATCCGCACTCGCATCGGCCGTGGAAATCCGCGCTTTAGTGCTGCCGTTTATCGCCCCCCACCCATTCTTGCCATGGGACATCACGACGGCAGGTGCCGTGGTTGCATAGGTTGTGCCAGAGGGCGGGCAGGCGGTTGCCGGACATTTCACCGTCAGTGTTCCCTGGCTCGCGAGGGTAATGGATGTAGGGCTTACATGGTTGGCGAAATTGGCATCCACCCGGTAGCGATAAAAATTGCCCCACGCATCGGTCGGCGGTATGCCTAGCGTCGTCCACGGCAGATTGCCTTCGTTGAACATGCACGTGGTGCCGGCGGTGAGATCTTCCGAGCCGTCGTTCGGGCCGGTGTCGTTTGGGTTTGTCGGGGCCGCGGCGCCGGTTGTCCGGTCGGGACACGGCAGGTAGCCTTTGCTCAACGCGTACCCTATCAACGCCTCGTTGATCTGGTTGAGCGTGTTTTGCGTGTCGGAAATTTTGCGCTGATCAATCTGTGTCGATATGGGCGACAGTACGGCTACAAGCAACAGCGACAGGACGAGGAGTCCCACCGCCACTTCTATCAGAGTGAAGCCGGCAAGACGGAACGGGCGAATTAGTTGATTGTTTATTGCCATCGGTTAATCGTCGAAAGTGCTGTTTGCGGCTTGGGCTACGAATGTGGGGAGTGTAGGGGTTTGATTACGGAAGCAGGCGCGAGGGGCTTCCAACTTTCAGCATTAGAGCGGCTATCAACTGCTTCACCGCCGCCCATATTTTCCGAGTGGTCAGAGCAGAAAAATAAGAAGTGTGCGTAGACAGTTCGGGCGTGGCATGCCGTGATGCTGGGCTATTGCACCGCTGCCTTCTTTAGCACCGTGGTCTGGTAGTTGGAATACAGGGTATTCACACCGCCGAAACTTAATACCGCCTTGGTGCCGGTGGTGGCTGTGCCGGCGCTGAAACCTATCAAAACGCTGTCACCGCCACCCGCCGTAAAGCCGGCAAATGCTGCGCCGTAAGTGGGAAGTCCAGCCGCACAATCGCTGTCCACGCGGTAGGTCATCACTGAGTTCCAATTATTCGCACGGAACCAGCTGGGTAATGCCGCATTGAGATTGGCATCATCAGTCGGGATATAACCGGACGTTCCAGCCGCTGGCAAGGCTGCGGCCCGCGACGGCAGCGCGGGCTTCGGATTCACAGCAGGACAACTCACGGTGACGTTGCCGGTACAGGCAGGCGCATACCACGGAAGTTTCCCCGACGTGTTGGTGAAATAGGTTTGCAGCGCATTTTGCACTTCTTTGGCAACGCGCCGCTCCACGACCGCAAAATACGACGGCAACCACGCCGTAAGTGCTTGCCGCGCCGGACACGTAAAGGCTGCACTCGCAATCAAGGCCTGCTTGGCAATCGCCAGTGCGCTGCTCGTTTTGCGGCCCTGGTCATTGCGCACCGCGGTCGCACTGAGTGAGGTGACGACCAACGCGGTTGCCGCAACGCCGACGGCAGCGATAATGCCGAGCATCGCGTAGCCGCGCTGCGCGAGAATTTGCAGTTTGCTATTGCGTTTGATCATGGTCATGAGTGCTTCGTCTTAAGGGCGTCGGGCTTCCAGTTACTTTGCGTCCGCACCATTGTTGGGGCTGGAATCATCCCTTACATCACGGTCTACCGCACGTGTGGGTCTGGTGGGAGCTATGGGTTCCAATTTTACGGCTTCCCGCGTCTGGGCCGGTGTGATTTTTGGTACGTCAGACCCCGTATTTTCGCCTGCAGAAGCGGCTTTGGCCTCAGGTTTGGGGGCGGGACGCCGCAAATAACTCTCTTCCACCGTGCCGCTGACGATTTCGACCGTCTGGCCGACTTTGAGGTCCACGCCGCGCCCGCTCTCGGGCATGCTCAACCGCACTCGATTGTCGTTTTTTCCGACCGATGCGTTAACGCCGCTCTTTTGCTGCTCGCTGATGACACGGTTATTGAGCCAGATCGTGTTTTTGCCGTCGCTGCGCCGTATCACGCCGTTGACGCTGACGTTTTGCGGCACGGGCGCTGCCGCTGTTTGTTGTTCGTTGTCGCTGCTGATTTCCGCGCGGATGTTCTGCTTGCGCGCGTTGTCGAGCGTTGCGCGTTGCGCTGGCGTGTAGAACATGCGATCGAGCTCTGCCGCGCTAGCCGCGCCCGCCATCAACATCAGCGCAAACACCCCGATGGCGCGGGAAATCACGATTTTTTGTCTCCCGGCGAACTCGGACGCACGGTAATCCAGGCGACATCGCATTCGGCGCGCAGATTCGGCTGGAAACGGATGCTGCCGCCGGTGTTGAGACGATCGATCTTGCATTGGTTGACGGCAAAAAAACCGGCGCCCTGCTTGCCGAGCGCGGTCAGAAAGCTCATCAGGTCGCCTTCATGCAACAGCTGGAAATTAAGTTTCATCACCGACTCGTGCAACGTAAGCTGACCCGGGTCGAGTTCCACCGCGTAGGGATATGCCTGCTGCGAACCGATTTGATACTGGACGCCGAACAACTGCGTCTGCTGATTCGCCAGCCGCAGGCCTTCAAGCCAGTTCAGGCGTTGTTCGTCGCCGACGAACCCGATGCTTTGCAGATATTGATAGTTGGGCAGGTAGCGAACGATGAGCTCTTTTTCGTCGCCTGATTTCTGCAGACGCGTGCGCGCCTCGCGCATCTGGTTTTGTTGCTGGGCGAGTTCGAGTCGGGTGGACGTCAATGTCTGATCGAGCTGGTAAACGAGCCCGGCGCCAAGACCCACCACTACCATCAGCATAATCAGCGGGGCTTGCAGCGCGCGCAATTCGGTGGTGTTCATGCGATCGGCTTCAAGACCAGTATCAGCGTGAAATCCGCTTTGCCGGCCTGTTCGCGGCTGTCGGTGGTATTCCCGGACAGTGTCAGGCCCGGGCTGATGTTGAGCGGCAACTTGACCACCTTGACTTCGGCCACATTGGGTTGCCGCGACAGGGCTTCGGCAAAACGGTTGATGGATTCGATGGCGTCACGGAAATCGCCGCGGAACGGCCGCACCTCCCCCTCGATGCGCACGCTCTCCTTGCGCTTGCCGCTGGCCGGCAGGTTCGGCGGCGGCGCGCTCGACGGCGCGGCGCTCGGCGACGGAATGCCCTCGCGGCCCGCCTCGAATTCCGTGCGGTCGTATTTCCAGCCAAAGGTTTTCAAAAAGATCGCGGGATGATGTTCCAGCGCTCGGCTTAACAAATCCATCATGATTTCGGGCGTGCGCGTGGTCGCACCGATTTTCTGCGAGATTTCGACCGCGCGCCGCAGGTTTTCGGCGGTGGTCGGCGCGGCGGGGAACTGGTGCGTCGCATCCTGATATTTCGCCTGCAATTCGGTGGTCTGGCGGCGCGCGCTTTCAGTGTCCGCACGGGCGTCGAATAATTGATAGAGGTTTATCGCGCACCAGGTGGTCGTCGCAAACGCGGTTACGCCGGCCAGCGCATAGATGCCGCGACGAATTTGATGCTGACGGTAGCCGAGCGTGACATTGGCCGGCGCCAGGTTATTCTCGGGCGGGTGCAGTCCCAGCAGATGCAGGTAGAGTGCGTCGCTCGACGAATCCAGCACGGGCGCGGTGACACCAAGGCTGGCAATGATCTCTCGGTAGCCGAGACGCCGGCACTCGATATTGGGGTTGTCGCGCGCGATCGCCTGCTCGAGTCCGGGCAACGTGTCATTGCGGTCGACGATCAGCACGGACAGATGCTCGTCCAGCGTCATCACGCGCAATGCGTGCAGGTAAAGGCGGGTGTTGGAAATCTCCTCCGCGTAATTTTTGATGGAGTCGCCCTCGCTGCCGTCGATGCGCGCGAGACGGCTGATGCGAAGTTGTTGCTCGCGGAAGAAGCTCAGCCGCAGTCCCGCGCCGTGAATCGATACGACCAGCAGGTTGGTTTTCTTGAGTTTGAGATTTTCGATCAGCTTGGCACTGACGGTTGGCACCAGGTAAATGCCCGCAACCGGCAATTCGCGCTCAGTGACCGCCTGCAGCCATGCCGTGATCAATTCCGGATTGGTCAGCGCGCAAAACAGATAGCGGTCGTCGCGCCGCTTGCCGGGGTCTCGCCCCTGGATGCGGGCGCTGCAATAGGTCGTGTTGCGGTAATGTTGCTTCAACTTGCGCGCGATCATTTCGCTGCGGTCGCTGCCAAAGCTGTGCGGCAGGGATTCGAAGCGGTAATCTTCTTCCACCGCATCAACGATCATGTGAGCCGGGAGATTCGGTCCCTGCGCCAGATGATCCTTGAACGCGGCAAGCCCGGCTTCGCTGTTTTCGAAAACGGTGCACTCGCCCAGGCGCCCGCCGAGCCAGCGCGCCGCGCTGACCTGAATGGCCGACACCGAAATCAGCAGTTTATCCGCCATGGCGAGGTTGTTTTTCCTTTGTGATTATATGTTTAGCTAGAACTTGATTTTGCCCAGAATATCATAAACAGGCCCCAGTACCGACCACATGATGAACACCATAATGCCGCCCAGAAAAACCGTGAGCGCCGGCCCGATCATTTCCATGCCTTTGTCGACCGACTCCTTGACGTCGCGGTTATAAAAATAAGTCACGTTGAGCAGCGCGGTATCGAGTGCGCCGGTGGCCTCGCCAACGCGCAGCATGCGAATCACCAAGGGCGGGAATATGCCGAGGTTCTGAAATGTTTCGGTCAGGCTGTCGCCTGCGTTAATCTGCGCGCCGGCGCGCATCAGTCCGTCGGCGATGACGCGATTGCCCACGATGTCTTCTGATGTCTTGATCGCGTCCAGGATCGTAATGCCGGACTGGTACATCAGGGCAAAAAAATTGGTGAAGCGCGACATGATTATTTTCTGCATGATGGGGCCGATGACCGGTAGATGCAGCTTGGTGTAATCCCACAGGTAGTGCGCCTTGGGGCTCCGCCGCACCATGATCACCAGTGTGGTTACGATCGCGATGGGAATCCCGAACACGAACGGCCAATAATCGATTACGCCATTGGAGACAAAAATCAGCAACCGGGTTTGCACCGGCAGGGCAATGCCCATGGCCCGCAACAGTTGCGTAACCTGCGGGACCAGATAGATCAGCATGAAAAGCATCACGGCCGTTACGACCACCAGCACGAACGCAGGATACATCAGCAGGCGTTTGGTTTGCGAAGCGAGTTCGTCCTGCCACTTAAGCGTGGTGCCCAGATTGGCGAAAACATCGGTAAGCCGGCCGGCCTGTTCGCCGGCGCGGATCAGGCTCACGAACACGTTATCGAACACGTAGGTATGCTGCGACATCGCTTGCGACAGGACGCGGCCGCCTTCCATGTCTTCGATCAGGGTCGCCAGAATCTCTTTAAAGCGCGGGTTCTCGATCGAATCGCGCAGATCACGCAAGCCCTCGAGCAGCGGAATGCCCGAGCGCGTGATTTGCTCCATGTCAAAGCAGAAGGTGATCAGGTCGCGGCGCGTGATGCTGCTTCCCGCGCCGAAGCCGCCGGCGCTTTTCTCGACCTCGCGAAATGTGATCAGGTCGAGTCCCATGCGACGCAGCCGCAATTCGAGGTCGACCTCGTTCACCGCATCGAGCGCGCCGCGCGCCGGGCGGCCGGTTTTATCGACGGCTTTGTACTGGAAGGAAGACACGGTCTAGTTAAACCGACCGGTCAGGTCAACCGAACGCGACACTTCCGCGATGCTGGTGGTCCCGTTCAGCACGAGCGCCACGCCTTCCTCCGCGAGTGGGCGGAAGTTTTTGGCCAGCGCCGCCGCGCGCAGTTCCTTCGCCGTGGCGCGGCGCGCGACCAACTCGTCGAGGTCGCCGTCCATCACCAGCAGTTCCATCACCGAGCTGCGGCCTTTATAGCCCTTGTTGCCACACTTGGCGCAACCGGTAGGCCGATAGATATGGCTGGTATTGTCCGCTGCCGTGCCGAGTATCTTGCGCTCTTCAAGCGTCGGTACGTACGCTTCCTTGCAGTGCACGCACAGCACGCGCACCAGGCGCTGCGCAATCACGCCGATGATGTTGCCGGCCATGATGTCGGGCTGGATTCCAATATCGAGCAGGCGCGGAAACGCGCCCAGCGCCGAGTTTGAATGCAGCGTGGAAAATACCTGGTGACCGGTCATGGCGGCGCGAAACGCCATTTCGGCCGTATCGCGATCACGGATTTCGCCGACCAGAATGATGTCCGGATCCTGGCGCATCATCGAGCGGATGCCGTTGGCGAAGTCCATCTTTACGGCCTCGTTGACCGAGGTCTGGCGCATCAGCGTGAGCGGGTACTCGACCGGATCCTCGAGCGTCATGATGTTGACGGTCTCGTCGTTGACCTGCGACAACAGTGAGTACAGCGTCGTGGTCTTGCCGCTGCCGGTCGGGCCCGTCACGATCAGAATGCCCTCGGGGCGCGCCAGCATCAGGCTCAGGCGCGTGAGTGTTTGCGCCGGCAGGTTCATCTTGTCGAGACTGATGATCGACTTTTCACGGTCGAGTATGCGCAGCACGATGTTCTCACCATGGATCGTCGGGTGCATCGAAACGCGAAAATCGATCGGCCGGCCGTTGAGCGTTAGCGAAATCCGGCCATCCTGCGGCGCGCGCGTTTCGGCGATGTTCATTTCGCTGATCACCTTGATGCGAACGGTCATGCCGGGCATGTAGGTTTTGTGCAGGCTTCTGACCGTTTCGAGCACGCCGTCGATCCGGTAGCGTATGCGCAGGAACGCGTATTCCGGCTCGAAGTGGATATCGGAGGCGCCGCGCTTGACCGCGTCGACCAAGAGCGCGTTGACCAGCCGCACCATCGGCTGCGTGTATTCGTCGCCGCCCACGCCCAGGCTCTGGTAATCGATTTCGCCGGTCTCTATTTCCTGCAGGATGCCATCGACCGACAGTTCGTGTCCGTAGAACTGGTCGATGTAATCCTCGAGCTGGGCCTCGCCGGCAAGCTGGGTCTTGATTTCGACGCTCGGTCCGAGTGTCGCGCGCAACTGGTCGAGCGCAACGACGTTGAAGATCTCGGTCGTCGCTATGCTGAGCTGGCGCTCTTCCGCGTTGTACGCGATCGGCAGCAGGCGATGGCGGCGCGCGAAGTCCTGGGGTACGAGCTTCAAGGCTTCCGGATCCGCCACAACCTGCGCGAGGTCGATCGATTCCTGGCCCACCGTGCGCGCCATGATGTCGCGGATCGCGGCTTCGGTAATGAAGCCCAGGCGCACCAGCTGGCGGCCGATCGGGATGTTGTTCTGCTTCTGCTCCGCGAGCGCGATGCCCAGCTGGTCAGGCGTGATGAGCCCCTGCTGCACCAGCAGTTCGCCCAAACGCAGTTTTTTGCGTTGCTCAGCCATCGGGGTCTAGTTGGTTGTTACGGACAGTGG
Source organism: Betaproteobacteria bacterium (assembly GCA_043759115.1). Classification (GTDB taxonomy): domain Bacteria; phylum Pseudomonadota; class Gammaproteobacteria; order Burkholderiales; family SG8-41; genus PALSA-1004. The sequence continues at coordinate 13,027 of JAYVME010000367.1, forward strand.
GTTGCACCGCATCGCGCTTCCTTCTGCCCGCCGTTACGCTGCCGTCGTATCGTAAGAGGAGGACAGAGCCGTTACTGCACGAGTTTTTCGAGCTTGCCGACGCGCTCCTGGGCGGCGGCAGTGCTGAAATTCGCATGGCCTTTCGCCGCGGCAAGGAGCACGGCGCGTCGGTAAAAATCAAGCGCCGGTTTGGATTGACCGATATGTTCGAGCGCGACCGCGAGATTATAGGCGTAATCGGGATTGTCCGGCTGCAGGTTGTGCGCCTGAAAAAAAGCCTGCTGGGCGTCGGGCCAGCGGTTTTGATCCACATACGTGTTGCCCAGCGTGAAATACAGATAGGCCGCGTTAGGGTCGCGCGCGATCAGCTGCTTGACGCGGGTTTCGGCCGCCTGCGGATCCGCGCGACCGACCATGCCGATCAATCCCGCTTGCGCGAGCGTGTTACGCGGGTCAAGTTCAAGCACTCTGACGTACTGCCGGGTTGCCGCGTCGCGATCGCCCTGTTGGGTGGCGATGGCGGCGAGCCCCAGCAGCGCCTCGATATTGCGCGGATCGCTTTTTATCAACTGATTGTAGAGTCGCTGCGACGATTCGAGGTTGCCGGCCGCGAGCGCACTGTAAGCTTCGGACAGCAACGGATTAATCGTCGGCGTTGCGTTCCCCGTAGTGACCTTGATGGTTTCGCGCGGCGTTGCCGGAGCGGTTGCAGCGGGCGCGGGTGCCGGTAATTGCGCAGCAGCAACGGGAGTCGGCGGCACGGATTTTTGCTTATCGGCGATCGGCTGTGTCGGTAGCAACAGCGAAGTGAGCGCTACCGGCTGCGGCGCCGCAGGCGATGTGCTATTGGCGCCGCCAACCGGGGAAACCGGCGCGGGCGCTTGTGCAATCGGCGCGCTGGGTGCGGGCCGCGGCGTCTGGGTGACGAACATGCCGGGGTTCATCTGCACGTAAACGTAGCCGCCAAAGCCGATGAGAAACAGCACGGCAAGCGTGCCGAAGGTCATGAGCGGACGATCGCGCAGATAAGCGACCATACTGCCGCTCGTTTCACGTTGTCCGGCGCGGATCACGGCGGCCGCCTGGGCCGGTTCGCGCGGCGTGGCGGCGGGCATCGCGGGTGCGGCGGCGGCCTTGCGCGCCGCAGTTGACTGCGCGCGCGGCGGCGCAGCGCTTGTAGGCGCAGCAGTCGGCGCGGTCATCGGTTCGAGCGTGAGCGCGGCACCGGTTGCGCTGCCGGGGGCGCCCACGGCAGACGAAGCGGCGGGCGTCGTCGGGTCACCGTTGGTTTCGACGCGATCCTTGGCGGCCTTTTCCAAGGCCTTCATCAACAGACTCATTTAGGCGGGCCGGCTGTTTCGCCAGGCACGGTCTCGGTCGGCGTTGCCGTTTGCTGCGGCAGGAAGCGCTGGAAAAATTTGAGCTCTTCGCTGTCGAGAGACGGGTTCGTAATCACCGTTGAGCGCAGAAATATCACCAGTTCCGATTTGATGACCGCGTCGTTGCGCGAGCTGAATATTTCGCTCAGAAATCCGGTTTGAGCCGGATTGCCCGCACCCGGCACCGCGCTCCGGAGATACTGGGCGTTGTCCTGCATCAGGCCGCCGAGGATCGCGGTCTGGCCGCTGACCAGTTGCAGCACCGATTCCATCTCACGGGTCTGGATTTGCGGCACCGCGCTGACGACACCAGCGGTTTTCAGCGCCGGATTGGGGTCGTTGACGAAGCTCAGGATGCGCGAAATCGTCGGCCGCACGCTCAACGTGACCTGACCGTTTTCATTGATCTGCGGTGTGAGGCTCAGGACGACCCCGACCGGCACCGTTTCCGCGGTGGTGGTAAAGGAGGGTTGCACGAGCGGGGTAATAACCCCCCCGGCGGCAACGCTACCCACCGGTGGCTGCTGCGCTTGCATGTGGAAAAAGACGATATTGTCGACCACCTTGAGTAACGCGGTTTGGTTGTTCAGCGCCATCAGCTTGGGGCTCGACAGCACGCGCGTGCGGCCAAACTGGTTCAGCAATTTAACGGTTGCGGCAATGTTGCCGATGCTCGATGTCGGGTTTGTATAGCCGACCGTCATGCTGCCGGGGAAAACGCTGGGATTGGTGGGGGTTCCCGTGATCGCGCCGAGCAACGATTGCGTGAGATTGATGCCGCCGCTAAGGGCGAGCCGGCTCCAGTCTATGCCGCCCTGATAGGCATCGGATAAGGTGACTTCGGCGATGGTGGCTTCGATCAGCACTTGGCGCTGCGATATCTGCGTGATGCTGTCGATGTGCTGTTGCACCAGCGCGTGCTGCTTCTCCGTTCCCAGCACGCTGACGGTGCCGGTCACTGGATTGACAATGATGTCGTCGCGCACGTCGCCGGCCGCGGGCAGCGCTGCCGCCTGGCCGCCGAACACGCTGTTGAAGAGTTGTGGCGCTGCCGTGCCCGCGCGCGCGACCGCTTCAGCCTGCTGCAAGCGCTCTTCACGTGCGGAGCGCTGCGATTCGGCGCGCTCGGCGCGTTGTTCGGACGTAAGGCTCTGGCTGCGCGTCGATACCAGGATGGCACGGATGTTGTCGCGCAGCGAATCCCAGAAATTATTGTTGCTGACCGTTTTTACTACCGTATTGGAGGAGTTGAGCTGCCCGCCGCCGCTACTGCCGCCGCCGCTTGCGCCGCCGCCGGTACTGCCAGACTGGATCTGGCCGGATACGCCGATGGTCGACGTCGTCTCGCGCGTCATGTTGACGTAATTGACCTTATACGTCTTCATGTAGGCGGTATCGGGTGAAACGATGAGGGTATTGGCTTCGACGCGATAACGCATGTTGACCTGCTTGCTTACGCGGTCGAGGATCGCCGGCAGTGTTTCGTTGATCGCGTTTAAACTGACCAAGCCCGTCAGGCCAGGGTGAATGTCGATGTTCTGCTTGGAGTCGCGCGCGAGCGCGAACAACAGTTCCTTGACCGGCACTTCGCTGACTACGACCGAGTAGGTGGGTGCTTTGATCGCGGGTTTCGGCGCCGGCACAAAGTCGCTGGTGCGCGCGGGCGGCGGCACGTCCGCCAGCGACGGTTTCGCGGCGGGTGTCGTAACGTGCCCTTCCGATTGTGGCATTACCGAGCGTTTGTAGCAGCCGGCGAGCGATAACATTACCAGGGCACAAACCAGCGCGGCGCTTGCGGACGCGCACCGGTGCTGCAATGCGGGTTCATGGCGGCCGGTGCGCACACCCGCGTGTAGCGGATGGTCGTAAGTCAAGTTTGCAAGCATGGTGCTACCCCCCTGTCGTAAGCCCACAACGTCACGTGCCTGCAGCCGTGACCCGCTCTGGTTTGGAGGACTGGTGTTGAGCGATCTCGGCGCGTATGCCCTGCATCGTACGCAAAACCGGCCTATACGCTTTCAATGCGGCCGGTAGCTTGGCCAGTGCTTCAAGCGCGGTGCGCCGATCATCGAAAGAACCGTACAAGACCGTTAGCGACGGTTTTTGTTTAGCAATGGTAAGGTACACAAAAATGTTATTAATTTCAACATATTTGCGAATTACATTGAGGTGATGCTTTAGCTGAGATGGGTTGTCGGTCCCCAAGAGTTGAATGCTGAAGGCATTTTTGTCCTTTTGCGACAGCCAGTCTTTGGTCGCCGTCAAGCGCGATTCAAGCTCGTCCGATGTGTTGGGAGGTTTTTGTAAGTTTGCGCCCGCTATCGATTTCTCCTTTGTTATAGTTGAGTTTTGAGGTGCAGGGGCTGAATTTTGCGCGGTAGATCGGGCAGTGGCCTGGACCGTCGGCACCGACTCACTTGGCGCTACGGCAGGGGCCGTAGCCGCAATTTGCTCGGTTGGTTTCGCGTCGTTTGCGGGTGTTGTAACCAGGGCCTGGGGCTCGGGTGTGCCAACCGCGGGATTGCTGGGCGGCAGCACCGGGACGGTCGCCGCCTGAGGCTCGCGTGGCGGCGAGGAGTCGCTCTGGTAAGTCTCAAATAACGCATAAAGCGCAATTCCGATTGCGATGCCGAGGGCGCACAGCAACAGCGCAAGCCCGAATCTGACGCGTGGTTGGGGCGGTTCATATGGGCTGAACTCACTGTCGCGTACCGCCGCCTTGATGTGTTTGAGCCTGATCGTGTGCGTGTTCTCCGAGAACGCCGCGAGCATAGCCTTGTCGGCAATCAGGTTGACACGGCGGGTCAGTCCATCCGACGACCTGGCGATCGCGTTGACGACTGGTGGCGAAAAAAGATCCGGGCCGTGGTAGCCGGCCGCGCGCAAACGGAAATTCAGGTACTCGCGGATTTCATCGGCTTTCAACGGGCTCAGCCGGAAACTGTGGGTGATACGCTCGCGCAACTGGCGGATGTGGGGCTGGCGCAGATTGTCTTCAAGCTCCGGCTGGCCAAACAGCACGATTTGCAGCAGCTTGCTGTGCGCTGTTTCCAGATTGGACAATAAACGAATTTCCTCAAGCGTCGCGATCGGCATGCTTTGTGATTCTTCGACGAACATCACGACTTGCTTGCCCGCGGCATGCCGCTCAAGGAGATGGTTGTTCAGAATATGCATGACCTGCAGGTGGCCGGCATCGCGCGGCGGCGCGAGATGCAACTCGGCCGCAATCGCATGCAGGATCTCCTCGGGGGAAACGCTGGGATTCGCGAGGTAAACGCTCTCGATATTCGCCGGTAACCGCGCCTGCATCATGCTGCACAGCATGGTCTTGCCGCTGCCAACCTCGCCGGTCACCTTGATGATGCCCTCACCCTGACTGATGGCGTAGATCAGCGCTTCGAGTATCGGACCGCGGTTGCCGCCGCCGTAAAAAAACTCGGTATTGGGCGTAATGCGAAAGGGCGGCTGGGTGAGGCCGAAATGGGTGTAATACATCAGTCTGTTCGCCTCATGCGGTTGGTCGTGCTGCCGTCAACATTCATTCAGCTCGCAGGGCGCGCGTTGTCTGCTTGGCTATTCCGGATCGCCCGGCGGCCCTTCCGGCGTGCCGTAGTTCTGCATACGGCTGTACAGCGTCGTCCGATGTATGCCGAGGAGTTTGGCCGCCTGCGACAGGTTGCCCTGGGTAATCAGCAGGGCGGCTTCCACATACCCTTTTTCCCACTGTTG
>JAYVME010000368.1:0-3692 GCA_043759115.1 Betaproteobacteria bacterium
CCGAAAAACCCACTACAATTCAGACCCGTTTTTCACAACTGACGAGCAGGAGCATTTCACGATGTCGAGTCACGAAGCAGCATCAGACAACCGTTACACCCGCGGCATCGCCGAATTCGTTTCCAGTCTGCGCTATGAGGATATCCCCGCGCACGTGCTCACGCGCATCAAGCTTTTGATGCTCGACTCGCTCGGCTGCGCGCTCTATGGCGCCGGCCTTGAATGGACGCGCATCATGCAGAAGCGCCTCGGCGAACTCGACACCACGCAGGCGTGCGCAGTGTGGGGCACCCAACAGAAACTTTCCGCGCCGCACGCCGCACTGGTCAACGGCACGCAGGTGCAGGGCTTCGAACTCGACGACGTGCATCGCCAGGGCGTATTGCATGTCGGCGCGGTGGTGCTGCCGGCGCTGATCTCGATCACCGAAATGCGCGCGGGCATGAGCGGCAAAGAATTTTTAGCCTCAGCGGTTGCCGGTTACGAAATCGGACCGCGCGTCGGCATTTGCATGGGCCCCGAACATATCGCGCAAGGCTGGCATTCGGGTGCGACGCTCGGCGTATTCTCCGCCGCCGCCGGTGCCGCGCGCGGATTGAAGCTCGATGTCGACAAAACGGTGCACGCGCTCGGTATTGCCGGCACCCAGGCCGCCGGCCTGATGGCGGCGCAGTACGGCGCGATGGTCAAGCGCATGCACGCCGGACGCTCGTCGCAAAGCGGATTGTATGGCGCACTGTTCGCCGAAGCCGGCTTCACAGGCATCGTCAACGTGCTGGAAAGCGAATACGGCGGCTTCTGCACCACGTTCTCGCGCTCGCACGACCGCTTCAAACTCGAGGAGCTCATCGCCGGTTTTGGCACCGTGTGGCAGACCATGGGGGTCGCGCTCAAATTCTATTCCTGCGTCGGCAGCAACCACACCACACTCGACGCGATCCGGCTCATGCAGCAGGAGCGCCCGTTCGGTGCCGACGATGTGAAGAGCATCGTCGTACACGGCTCGCAGGTCACGATGGACCACGTCGGCTGGAAATACGTGCCGCAGGGACTCACCTCCGCGCAACTCAATCTGCCGTACTGTGTGGCCACCTGGCTATTGGACGGCGATTGCTTCGTCAATCAATTCACGGAAGACAAAGTCGCCGATCCGCTGCGCATGAAACACGCGGAGAAAGTCAGCGTGCGGCATGACGACGCAATAACCGCAAAAGGCTCCAAGTTCCGCCACATGGTGCGCGTCGAAGTGCATTTGACCGACGGCAAGAAGATGGAACGCACGGTCGAGGCCGGACGCGGCAACGAAAATAACTTCGCATCCGAAGCCGAGGTGTGCGAAAAATTCGAAAAGCTTGCGATGGCGGCACTGCCACGCGCCCAGGTCGAGCAACTGCGCGATGCGATGCTCAAGCTTGAAACGCTCAAGGATGCCGTGCAGATCGCGCGGTTGTTGGCGAAAACCTGAAGCATCATTGCGGAGTTCCGACATGCTGATCCGGCTGCCCCTCGCGCTCGTGCTCGCCGCCTGCACGGCGTATTGCGTCGCGCAGGATTATCCGTCGCGGCCAGTGCGCCTGATCGTGCCGCTCGCACCGGCCGGCGGCATGGACACCATCGCTCGCGGCATCGCGCAGAAGCTTACCGAGAGCCTCGGCCAGTCGGTGGTGGTGGATAACCGCAGCGGCGGCGGTGGCGTCATCGGCGTGGAAACCGTCGCGCGCTCAACCGCGGATGGTTACACGCTGCTCATGATGAGCGCGACCAGCCTGATCTATCCGCTCATGTACAAAGCGCAATACGACATTTCGCGCGACTTCACCCCGATAGTGCAGGTCACCACCCAACCGTACGTAATCGTCGTCAATCCCAACGTCCCCGTGAAATCGATCGCGGAACTGATCGCGTACGCGAAAGCGAATCCGGGCAAGCTCAACTTCGCGTCATCGGGCAACGGCAGCCTCATCCATCTCATGACCGAGCTGTTCAAGTCGACGACGGGCACGCAGATGACGCATGTCCCTTACCGGGGCATCGGCGCCGCCTATCCCGACCTGCTGGGCGGCCAGATCCAGCTCATATTCGCGAGCAGCATCTCCGCGATGCAACTCATCCACGCGGGAAGGCTGCGCGCGCTCGCCGTCACCGGCGCCAAGCGCGCGAAAGCGCTGCCTGAACTGCCGACGGTCATTGAAGCGGGTGTGCCGGGCTTCGTCGTCAACCAGTGGTATGGACTGCTGGCGGCGGTCGGCACGCCGCGCGCTATCGTCGAGCGCCTCAACCGCGACGTGAACAAAGCGTTGCAGTTTCCGGATGTAATCGCGCGATTTACCGCCGACGGCGCCGAGGCCGCGGGCGGCTCGCCGCAGCAGCTCGCAACCCACATCAAAGCCGAAAGCGACAAATGGGCAAAAGTGATCAAGCAAGCCGGCATACGCGGCGAGTGACGGAACGATCATAAAAATGCTCACTTTCGTCGTTCCCGCGCTTGAGAGCCTGCCCCGGCAGGTATCAGGCCGGGGCGGGAACCCAGGAGATTCGAACGCTTCTGGATGCCCGCCCGCGCGGGCATCACGATTAATCCGAGGGTTCCCAGGTTATCCGCTCATTCCGCATGCCAATTACCCTGACTGAATTTCTTGCGCACCAAGTACGCGCTCGCGGTACGGCAACCGCGCTCGTTTACAACGAACAGCCGGTAACGTACGCCGCGCTGGCAGCCGAAAGCCGGCGCGTGGCGCAGGGGCTTGCCGAGCTCGGCGTGGTCGCCGGCGACCGCGTGGCGCTGTGGCTGCCCAACGTGCCCGCATGGCTCGCATGTTTCTTCGCGTGCGCTCAACTGGGCGCGATCGTAGTGACCGTCAACACGCGCTTCAAGAGCAACGAAGTCGCCGACATCGTCGGCCGCACGGGTGCGAAAGTGCTCGTGTTCTGGCCGGATTTCCGCCATATAGACTTCGCGGGCATCCTGCGCGACGTCCCATCCGCTGCGCTGGCGCAGTTGCAGACGTTCGTGGCATACGACGAATCCACGGAAGCAATTACGCCCGCATCGCTGCTGGGGCGGCCGGTCACGCGTTATCGCGATCTCGCCACCCGCCCCGAATTCGGCGCGGATCATGCACGCGCGGATGCGGGCTGCATTATCTTCACCACCTCCGGCACGACGCGCGCACCGAAGTTTGTGCTCCACAATCAGGCGTCGATCACCCGCCACGCCGCCGACATGGCCCGCGCATTCGGATTCGATGCGCCGGACGCCGCCATCTTATCGACCGTGCCCTTATGCGGCGTGTTCGGCCTGTGCAACGCGACCGCCGCGCTAGCCTCCGGACGGCCGCTGGTAATGCTGCCCACGTTCGAAACTACGGCCGCCGCGCAGGCGATACACACGCACCGCATCACGCACTTTGCGGCGGTCGGCGATATCGTCGCGCAATTACTGGGGACGAGTGCGAACGAGGTGCCGTTCCCGAGAGTGCGCATGGTGATCGGCGCGCGCACCGGGCAGGCGGCGCCGGCACAGGCACGCGGCCTGCGCCTGGTCGGCGTTTACGGCATGAGCGAAGTGCAGGGCATGTTGTCGCTGCACGAACTCGCCGCGCCGCCCGAGACACGCGAACTCGGCGGCGGCACGCTGATCGCGCCGGAAGCGCGCGTGCGCGCGCGCGATCCGGCCACTGGCGCGATTCTTG
>JAYVME010000369.1:0-3675 GCA_043759115.1 Betaproteobacteria bacterium
CTCGGCCTTGGGCGTAGAGGGCGAGCGTGGCCGCGATCACGGTTGCTTCGGAAGTCACATCCATCTGCAGCAGTTTGTCCCCCAGCTTTACAGCCTCAGCGGCGGATGCGCGCGCCTCCGCCATGTGCCCGGAGTGGCCCATGGCTTCGGAATAGCGCGCCATGGCCGTGATCCCGTTGCGGGTGGACTCCACGCCCTTGAGCGCCGGTGGCAGCGCCTTGAAATAATCGACCTGGCGCTTCGCCAGCTCCCCGACGAGATCTTGTCGGCCGAATCCTTCTAATTCCCGTCCAAAATCATCCGACAGATAGTTGAGCAGATGTTCGGCCTGGCCGCGCGCCTGTTCGGCGGCGGCGCGGGTTTCCTGAGCCGCCCGTTCCGCGCGCAGCGCCCGTTGAGTGCTGTGATACGCCACCGCGGCGGCCACCACCGCCCCGAGGGCGAGCACCGTGCAGACCGCCGCGAATTGTCGGGCACGAACCAGTGAGCGGCGCGCCGACAATTCGCGTTGCCGTTGGGTATCGAGCAGGCGCAGGGCGGCAACCCGCGCCTCGCGCTCCTGGCGCAGGTCGCGGCTGGCTTTCACCACGCCGCATAGCACATCGTGGGTGAGTTCCACGCGACGCACGTCGAGCCGTTCCTCTATGCGCAATAAACGCCGGTTGACAAGCGTCGGCAGCGAATCGGCACCGGCACCGGCGGCGGCGAAACTTACACGCAGGCGTTCTTCTGCAACGTTCTCGCGAAAGCCAGAGGCCGTCAACAATTCATCCTCGATGATGCGGCGCACGGCTTGCGGCTGATCGGCGAGCGAGCGCTCGTAAAAATTGCTCAAAATACCGGCGTGCGATCCGGCGAGCAGATCCAGCGAGATTTCACTGCGTCCTTGCGCGAGTCGAGTATCGTTGAGCTCGCGGCAAATCAGACTCAGCAACGAAGGTTCGACCTCGGCATTGGCGATTTCTGCCCCGCCGGCCACAAAGCGCACGATGGCACCGGCGACTTCTTCCGTTACCAGATTCTTGCCCGGGCGCAGTACCGCCGCCATGGCTTGTTGGCCCGTCATCGGCGCCAAGCGCAGGCGATTCTGCGTAATGCTCGGCATGGCAATCTTCAGGCCTTCCAAGGGCGCGAGATAGTCTTCGCGCAGGGCGATCAGTACCCGGTAGTCGCTGCGCGCAAAATCGAAGCGCTCAGCGGCGGCATCGTCCGCGTCGAGTTTGGCTTCCAATTCTCGCGGTGGCCGATTTTCAACCAAGTCAGCCAAATCCGCGATGAAGCGCGCTGCGCGAGCGCGGCCGAAGTCATCGGTCTGAGCCAGCGTGAAAATTTCCTCGAACTGATCGAAAATCAGCAGCGGGATAAGAGTGGCACCGGTTTCGTCGCGTAGCACATCGTCACGATGATGCAGGAATTCCCACAGCGATTCGCCTTCAACCGCAACGCCCGCCTGGGTCCACTCGCCGGAGCCGCGTGCCGTGCGAGCAATGGCCTGTTTAATCTGCACCGCAGGTTCGGGTGCCTCTTTGCCATAATCGATGCGCACGTACACCGGGCAATACCCCTGGCCGCGCAGGCGCGGCACTAAGCCGGCACGCAGGATGGAGGTTTTGCCTAGGCCCGATTGACCGAACAGCACGGTCAGGAGCTTGCGTTGTACGCGTCGCGCGAGTTCGGCGACTTCTTCTTCGCGCCCGTAGAAGTACTCGCGGGTCTCCTCAGTGAACGAGGCCAGACCGAGCCACGGGTTGTGTGCGTCGATCGCCGGTGTACCGAGATCGGTGTTGGCGGTGCTCACGATTGGCGCGCCCTCAGGAAATCTTTGAGCCGCTGAGCGAATTCCGCAGGCACCTCGCCGCCGGGCAGTTGCGTGAAATGCAGCGCCTTGAATTTATCCGGCACCAGCGCTTGCACTGCATCGGTGGCATCGATGCTCACCGGCAACACGAACAATGCTCCGTCCGCCATATTGCGCACGCGATCGATGGCATAACTCCACTCGCGACGAAAATAGCCCTCAAGGCGTCGCTCGGTGCTCGCCGATATCACCGGAATAAAATAAGAGCAGCGCGCGATATTGCGCTGAATCTTGTGATCATAGTCATCACCTACTTCAAGGCGATCCATGTCGAACCAGGTGGTAATTCCCGCAGCCTCGAGCCCGGCCTTGATTCGCTGCACCGCCGGCAGATCTTCGCGTGCATAGCTGATGAAGACCGCGTTATCCGGCATTTCGCGCGCCGGTGCCAGAAAGCGCGCGGCGTCAAGTTTTACCACGGGCGTGTTGCTTTTGCGACGCGCTTGCCAGCGCGCATGCAACTCGTCAACGAAGCGGTCGGCACCGACATAAACCCGGGTGCGCACGCTCACTTGCTGTAGAAACGCCATGAGTCGATCATCTTGACTGGTGTGACCATCGGCCATCACCTCGCCGACGTCGCGCGGGTCGGATAACCGCTGGCGCTTCGCCATGCGCAGGAACAGACGGGCCAGCCAGTTGGTGAAATTGCTACCGATGAACAGCAGATGACTGTGTTCGAGTTCGTGGAATAGCTTTTCGGGCGCGAGGTGTTCGCTCTGCAGCGCGCAAATGAATTCGAGCAAGTCTTCATCCGAGATCACATAGGTCGGCGAGGCGGATACTCGCCCGAACAAATGGTAAACCACGGGCCGCTGCAGACGGTCGCGCTCACAGGGTAAATCGGTGACGCGGTTGGGGGCATAGGAAAGCACCTCGGTCGACGGCGCTCCATTGAAGCGCCCCAAGTTGATCGCCGTTTCCAGCAGCGGATCGAAGGTGGTCGAGACAAATAGGTCGAAATCGCTGATTGCGGCCAAGCGCAGCAAGGTCGCGGGCGGATCGAAGTTCGCATCTTTAAGAATGCCGCGTAAGCGCACATAGGCTTCTTCGCGACGCCCGCGTGCGGCCAAGAACCAGCAGACCACGTCGTTTAATGTGTAGGGTTGGGGCAGCGCAGTTACATCGACGCCCAGGCGTCCCGCTAATTTCTCGGCCAGCCAGTCATAGAGCAGGCGGGGCCCGCCGTCGGTCGTGACTTGCAGCAATTCGGGTCCGACGATCGGGATGACGCGGCGCTCTTCAATATAACTTAAGAGGTCGTCCCAGGCATTCTCATCGAGCGAAGTGATCGGCATCCCTATGAGTTTACGTTACTTCAATGAAAAATCAGCTATTGCGTGTAAAGCGGTCCATCCAGTAGTGGCACCTTGTCGGGAGTGAAATCGCGCATCTGAATCGACAACGTCCCGAAACGTCGCACCTGCGCCTGTTGATGCTCGTTGAGCGTGCGAATGCCAACCTGCACGAGCCGCTTGGCAACAAACCGCCGTTACCGCCGGAAAAGTGATGGAATGGTCACCTCCTACGCAGAACGGCATCTCGCCATCTATGATGGCTGCCCATCGCAGCGCGTATGAGCGCCGGTGCCTCAGCTGGGCCACGCAAAAACGACGAGTTGCAGTCGGTGGGTGCGCCGATCAGGCGCACCGTGAGGCGAACAGAAATGTTGAGTGTCAAGCGACTAATCTCCTAACGTAATAAGCGGAATTCCCCTTGCGGTGCGACTGTCCGAGGTTTAGGTCCCCGCCCAAGCGGCGGTCTGGCCGGATTGACTACGGTCGGCGGCACCGCCCTTCAAATTGAGAACTGACCTC
>JAYVME010000370.1:0-8474 GCA_043759115.1 Betaproteobacteria bacterium
TTGCCGAACGTGCCGCCGATCGCTGACGCGCTGCCAGGCTACGAGGCGCGTGGCTGGAACGGGATTTTTGCGCCGGCTGCTACGCCGAAGCCGATCATAGACCGCCTGCACAAGGAGATCGTCAAGGTCGTGCGCTCGCCGGCGTTCGCGCAGAATCTCATCAATGAAGGCGCCATCGCGGTCGGCAATACGCCGGCGGAATTCGCCGCCGTCATCCGCGCCGATATGAAGAAGTGGGCGGCGCTTATCAAGGAAGCCGGGATCAAAGGCGATTGATGCGGCGTCGCGCCCACGCCCGACGTACCGTAGCTCAGTTGCCCGGGGCGGCTGCGCGCGAACGCGATCAACTCCTTCACCGTACGCGTCGGCAGCGACGGGTGCACGATCAGCGCCAGCATGAAGCTCGTGACCTGCGTCACCCACCCGAAATCGCGAAACGGATCGACCGGCGTGTCCGGGCGCAGGCTCTTGATCGCAGCCAGGCCCGATGCGGCCAGCAGCAGCGTGTAGCCGTCGGGCGGTTGCTTCGCGACATACTCCCATGCGACCAGGCCGCCGGCGCCGGTCCGGTAGTCGACGATCACCTGCTGGCCGACGGTCTTGCCGATCGCCGGCGCGATCAGGCGCGCGATCAGATCGTCCGTACCGCCGGGCGGCGCGCGGACGATCAGCCGCACCGGCTTTGCGGGAAAACTCTGTGCGAACGTGACCAGCGGCGCAGCGAGCGCGCCGGCGGCAAGCGCAGCGAGAAATTTGCGACGTTTGTTCATTCGATCACCTTCTCGGCGGTGATCAGGAGCGACTGCGGAATCTTGAGGCCCAACGCTTTGGCGGTCTTGCCATTGATGAACAATTCAAATTTCGTGGGTTGCTCCACAGGCAGATCGCCCGGTTTAGCGCCCTTGAAAATCTTGTCCACGTAAGTTGCGGCGCGCCGAAAACTGTCGGAGAAGCTCGCCCCGTAGCTCATCAGGCAGCCAGCTTCCACGTAGTTCCGAATCCCCGCTATCGACGGCAGTCGGTTTTTCGCTGCGAGGTCCGCTATCTGACGCGCTTTCCCATTGAAAATCCCATCGGGCATCACAATGACCGCCTCGGCCTTCTCCCGTGCCATCATGGCAAATGCCTTTTCGATCTCCTGCGGTACTCTCGCTTCCACAGGCAGGATTTTTACGCGGACATTTTGCGCCGCGGCTTGAACTCTCCCGAGAGTCGTGATATGGCCCGAGTTTGCAGGATTCAGCAGCACGGCCACGCGGGTGAGCTTGGGCGCCATACTGAGCAGCATCTCCAGCTGCTTGGGACCAATGTCGTCCAACATGATCGAATTCCCAGTGACGTTACCTCCGGGATGTGCAAGGCTTTTGATGAGACCGGTGCCCATTGGGTCGTTCCAGAGTGCCACCACGATGGGAATCGTGGTCGTTGCTTTCTGCGCCGCGCGGGCAGATTGCACCGCTCCCGCTAAGATAACGTTCACTTTCAATTGAACCAGTTCGGCCGCCAGACCTGGAAGGCGCTCCCCGTCGCCGTCGGCAAAGCGCCACTCGATCACGAGGTTTTTGCCCTCGATATAGCCGAGTTCGCGCATGCCTTGCGGGAATGCGCCGATAAAATCGGTGTCGAGAGAGGCGGGACGTCGGGTTCCCAGAAAACCGACGCGCCAGACTTTGCCCTGCTGTTGAGCGAAGGAACCGAACGGCACTGCGAGCGCGGCCGCGCCAAGCGCAAAAATTAGTTTTCGGCGGTTGTTCACTCGATCACTTTCTCGGCGCTGATCAGGAACGACTGCGGGATAGTGTCCACAAAATTGCGGCTAAGGCTCGCGCGTGGCCAGATAGGCAACGATCGCGACGATGTCTTCTTCGCTCAGGTTGGCGACGACTGCTTTCATCAGCGCGGCGGAATTACCGGCACGCGCGCCGGTCTGGATTCCGAGCAGCTGGCGGGCGGCATAGATAGGTGAAATGCCGGCGATCCTCGGTACATCGCCCAACCCCCTGAGGTCCTGGCCGTGACAAATCGCGCATGGGATCGTCTTGCCTCCACCACCTGTCGTCACCAGCGCCGCGCCTTTGGCGATACTGCCTTTCGGCACGTGCGCCGTGAATCCCGAGCGCGGGTCGCGCCGGGTTGCGCCGGCGGGATCCTGCGGAAATTCGACGACCCGAATGCCGAGCGGCTCGGTGCCGCCTTCGGGCGCGATGAAGCGCATGCGTCCCTTGCCGATGTAGCTCTTGGGCACCGTGTCCGTTTCCACGACCTTCACCCACGGGCCCGCCTTGCGCGCGGCAAACCATGCGGCCGCCTGGCGCGCGTCGTCGTCGGACATCTCTTGCGCGAAGCCATTCATGCGCAACGGCTCCTTGCGCACGCCGCTTTTGAAGTCCGCGAGCTGGCGTAACATGTAATCGGCGGTGAGGCCGGAGAGATGCGACGACTCGGGGTGCCCGTGTCCCGAAGTGAGATGGCAGGACGCGCACGCGAGTACCTTGCCCTTGCCGCGCGCGACGATGGCCGGCATCGGCGCGTGTTCGTCCGGAAACCAATCAGGCGGATTGGCGAGATCGTCTATCTGCGCCTGCGTGTACGACTTGCTGCTGCCGGGGAACGTTCTGGGCCCGGGCTCCTCTTCGCCGGGCGCCGTGGCCCGTTCTATTTTATTCGGATAGGCCCACAATGCGCAGGTTCAGCCGCCAACGCACAAACGCCAGGCAACGCAAGCAACAAAACCCAAATGCACTTCTTCATGCAGCCTCCACCAGAGTATGGCCAATGTCCAACGCGCGAACCGGCAAAAGTTACGCCGACACTAATTGAGTTCCATCATTTCGTCCAGCGACGATCTCTCGCCCGCCACCGTCGTGCGGCGCATGACGCGGCGATAGCGTGTCTTGTCCCAGCCGCAGCCGCGATGCACCGCCGCGCGGTTGTCCCAGATCACGAGGTCGAACTGACGCCAGCGGTGGCGGTAAATAAAATCAGGACGCACCGCGTTAGCGAGAAGCTCCTGCAGCATCCGGCGGCTTGATTCGACGGGCATGCCTTCGATGTGCGACGCGTGCGAGCCGACGTACAGCGCCTTGCGCCCGTTCTTCGGGTTGACGCGTATCAGGCGCTGCCGTACCGGCGGCACTTGCGCGGCCTGCTCGGACGTGAACAGGTCCGGATCGACGAGCCCGCGCGAATAGGTGTAGCTGTGAATCGCGACCAGGTTCTCGATGCCGGCTTGCGTGTCCGCCGGCAGCGCCGCATAAGCCGCGCGCATGTTGCAGAATTCGGTGTCGCCTTCCACCGGCGGCACTTCGCGCGCGGACAGCAGCGAGGCCTTGGCCGGGACGGGCTTGAACGAGCTGTCGCTGTGCCACATCTCGTTGGCGTCGCGGTACTTCATCGCCTTCGAATCCGTCGGCAACAGCTTGCCGTCCGCGCCGACGTTGCTGATGTCGGCGACCTCGCTCTGCTTGCCGTCGTTGGCCACGTTGGCGGTGGTTATTTCGAGTGCGCCGAAACGGCGGCTGAAGGCAAGTTGCTGCCCGTCATCGAGCCGCTGGTCGCGAAACACGAGGATGGTGTGCTCGTCTAACGCGTCCTCGATCTCGCGAAAAACGGCGACATCGAGCGGGCGCGCGAGATCGACGCCGCCGATTTCGGCGGCAAACAGCGGGTGCAGGCGTTTCACGGTGATTGCCATCGGTCCGGTCTCCACGGGAATGATTGATGCTAGCGCGTGGGTAACATCGCGTCAAAATTTCCTACAGCACGACTTTTTGCCGTCGCCCGGTCTGTAAAGCGCACACGATGGCGTCGAGCATCCGGTGGCGGCGCACCGCGGAATCAAAATCGGGCTCGATGCGGGTGTTGGTGCTGAACGCTTTGGCGAACCCATCCGCGCGTGCAGTGCACGCACTTCGCAACTAGCCTCCGGGCAGGAGCGCCGACAAAGGCACCGCCTCCATGCCGTCGGCCAGTTTGAAACGGTGCGCGCCCGGGTACACGACATAGAGCGCGTCCAATTTCAAGTCGTGCATGGCGATGCGCATGGAGGGGGTGATTCTTGGGGCGTCGGCGCGCTTGAATTCTACGCCGACGCGTTGCCGGCCTTTGAGCATGAGCAAGTCAAGTTCGGCGCCCTGATGCGTGGCCCAAAAGTAGGCTGCGTCGGGCTTGGCCAGCCGTAGCACCTGTTCGAGCGCATAGCCTTCCCAGCTGGCGCCGCAGCGGGGATGAACCAGCAATTCAGGCAGCGAACTCACGCCCATCAGCGCATGCAACAGCCCCGTGTCGCGAAAGTATATTTTGGGAGACTTCACCTGCCGCTTGCCCAGGTTTTCGTGCCAGGGCTGGAGTTGGCGGATCATGAGCGTCTGCGTCAGCGTATCCAGATATCGGCGCACGGTGGGCTCGGACACGCCCAGCGACCGGGCCGGGTCCGCTGCCGTCCAAACCTGTCCATGGTAGTGCGCCAGCATGCGCCAGAAACGCAGCATGGCCGGGGGCGCAACATTGACGCCAAACTGCGGCATGTCCACCTCGACATGGCTGGCAATAGCGTGGCCGCGCCATGCCATGCTGTTTTCGTCGGAGTCGGCCAGATACGCGCGTGGAAAACCGCCGCGCAACCACAGGCGCGTCGCTGCGTTGTCACTGTATTTTCCCGCGGCGTCGCAAACTTCCTGCAGATTGAAGCCGCTGACTTCCAGCGTTTCGACCCGCCCCAGCAGTGACTCCCCCGCTTGCCGGAGCAGCGCCGGAGAGGCGCTGCCGAGCAACAGATATTGCCCCGGTGCGTCGGAGCGGTCTATCAGCACCCGCAACAGCGGGAACAGGCCCGGCCTGCGCTGCACTTCGTCAATCACGATCAGGCCCTTCAGGTGCGACAGGGTCTCCTGCGGCTGCGCCAGCCGCTGTTCGTGCAGCGGGTTTTCAAGATCAAAATAGTTGGGGGACTTCCGGCTCAGAATAGTCTGGGCGATCGTGCTCTTGCCCGACTGGCGCGGTCCGTTGAGCACAACGGCGCGCGAGCGGCCGAGCGCCGTTTTGACGGAGAGTTCAAGATGCCGCCGCTGCAACATGGTCGAATGTTAGCATGGATAACCATGAAATTACAACATGATATATTCGAAATTCATGGTTATTACGACGAGGATCGCAGCCGGACCGGTTTCGGCTCTGATGACATAACTGCCGTGGCGAATCGCGTCGGTTCCGCATCGTCGCTGCCCGCCTTCATCCTGCAGGGGGCTTTCGTGCCTATGGGCGCGCCCATAGGCTAAAGCACAACCTTTTGAGCTGGCTTATAGCGCCTTAATTCACCGCGGCCGGTTATCCGGCTGAAGAACTGTGCAGAGGATGAATCGATGTTTCCCGCTTCACTCGATCACCTTCTCGGCGGTGATCAGCAGCGACTGCGGAATCTTGAGGCCCAATGCCTTGGCGGTTTTGCCGTTGATGAACAACTCGAATATCGTGGGCTGCTCGACGGGAAGGTCAGCAGGTTTAGCGCCCTTGAAAATCTTGTCCACAAACGTTGCCGCACGCCGATAATTGTCGGCATTGTTCTGCCCGTAACTTATCAGGCCGCCGGCTTCTACATATTCCCGATGCCCGGATATTGTCGGCAGCCGGTTTTTGGCTGCCAGTTCCGCGATCTGCCGCTCTTGCTGGGAGAAAAGCCCGTCCCGCGCCACAATGACGGCACCGACTTTTTCCCGGACCATCGCGGAAAATGCTTGCTCGATCTCCGGCACAGTCCGCGCTTCCACAGGCAGGATTCTTACCTTCGACCTTTGCGCCGCAGCCTGAACGTTTTTTAGCGTAATGGCGTGAGACGAGTTGGCAGGATTCACCAGAATAGCCACACGGGAGAGCTTGGGCACCAGGCTGAGCAGCATTTCCAGATGCTTGGGGCTGATATCCGTCCCGAGGTTAGAAAGCCCGGTAATGTTGCCACCGGGCCGCGCCAGGCTCGCGACGAAGCCGCTGCCAACCGGGTCTGGAGCGGTTGCTATGACAATGGGAATCGTGGCGGTCGCTTTCTGTGCGGCGCCGGTGGCGGCCGTTCCTGCACTCACGATCACATCCACCCGCAGCCGTACCAACTCTGCCGCGAGATCGGGAAGTTGCTGGAACCTGTTGTCGGCAAAGCGCCACTCGATCTCCAGATTCTTGCCCTCGACGTAGCCGAGTTCGCGCATGCCACGACGGAACGCGCCAAATACACCGGATTCGAGCGAATCGGGACGGGCGCGCTGTGACAGAAAACCGACGCGCCAGACTTTTCCCTGCTGTTGAGCGTACGATGCAAACGGCGCCGCGAGCGCGCTTGCGCCAAGCGCAACGATTAGTTTGCGGCGCTTGTTCATTTGATCACCCAGGCCTTTGCGGGCCGGCGCGACCAGGCGACGCTCTGCAGAATCGAAGCGATGTTATACTTATATATAATATCGTCCACGGGAACCCACCTCATGTCCAACGCAACGCTACGCGCCGTCGGCGGCTCCGTCGTGGTCGCCCTCCCTAAACCTTCGCTCGAGCGGCTGAACTTGCGCCCCGGATCGCGCGTCAGAGTCGCGGTCGAGCGCGGTAAGGTCACGCTCACGCCGATTTCCAAGCCCCGGTACACTCTTGCGCAGCTACTTGCCAGGTGCGACTTCAAGCGGAAGGCATCAAGCGAGGAGCGTGCCTGGCAATCAGCCAAGCCCGTCGGAAAAGAGATCATTTGATGCGCGCGCCCGACCGCGGCGAGATTTGGCACGTGGATCTCGACCCCACCAAGGGAACCGAACAACGCGGCGCGCGATTCGTTTTTATCGTTTCGCCCAAGGCGTTTAATCAAGGCGGGCTTACGCTGGCTTGTCCGATAACGCAAGGCGGCGCAATGGCGCGGTATGCGGGCTTTGCGGTCACGCTGATGGGCAGCGGGACTGATACCCAAGGCGTCATCGCGTGCAATCACGCCCGCGCCATTGATATCAGGGCGCGTCATGGCGCATTCAAAGAACGCGCGCCCGAAGCCGTTACGGCCGACGTCATCGCGCGGCTGCAGACGTTGCTCGACTGAAGGGGTCGGACTCACTCGATCACCTTGCCGGCCAATATCTGAAGCGAATACGGAATCTTGAGGCCCAATGCTTTGGCGGTCTTGCCGTTGATGAACAACTCGAATGTCGTGGGTTGCTCGACCGGCAGAGCGCCCGGCTTTGCGCCCTTGAAAATCTTGTCCACGTAAGTTGCGGCTCGCCGGTATAAGTCGGTGAGGCTCGCTCCGTAGCTCATCAGACCACCAGCCTCTACATATTCCCGAACCCCAGCTATTGTCGGTAGTCGATGTTTTGCTGCCAGTTCCGCTATCTGGCGCGTTTGCTGGATGAATAACGGGTCACGCGGCACGATTAATCCTCCGGCTTTCTCGCGAGCCATCTTGGAGAAAGCATTCTCGATCTTCTGAGGAGCCCGTGCGTTAAGGGAGAGGATCGTTACGCCGGTTCTCTGGGCTGCGGCTTGGACGTTCTTTAAAGCCGTGGCGTGGGCTGAGTTGTCAGGATTCAGCAAAATAGCTACACGCGAGAGCTTGGGCACCATACTAAGCAGCATTTCAAGGTGTTTGGGGCCTAGGTCGCTAGCGATGTTCGTGACCCCAGTGATGTTGCCTCCGGGGTGCGCGAGACTCTTGACGAAGCCAGCGCTGACCGGGTCGCTGCCGGAACCCATGACGATGGGGATGTTGGTGGTCGCTTTCTGGGCGGCACTGGTTGCGGGTGGGCTACTCGTCACGATTACGTCCACTTTTAATTGCGCCAATTCCGCTGCCAGGCCTGGCAGCCGTTCGTACCTGCCGTCGGCAAAGCGCCATTCGATCGTGAGGTTTTTTCCCTCGACATAACCGAGTTCGCGCATGCCTTGTATAAATCCACTGTAAACGTCGGATTCGAGAGAAGCCGGGCGATTACGCGGCGCCAGGAAGCCAACGCGCCAAACTTTGCCCAGCTGTTGAGCGAAAGAGCCGAGCGGCACCCCGACTGCGCCCGCGCCAAGCGCAACAATCAGTTTGCGACGATTGTTCATCCCCCCTCCAATCTCTATACCTAATTGCTACAGCACGACTTCCTGCCGCTGCCCCGTTTCTGAAGAGCGCACGATGGCGTCCAGCATCCGGTGGCGGCGCACCGCGGAATCGAAATCAGGTTCGATGCGCGTGTTGGTGCGGATCGCCTCGGCGAACTTGACCCACATCTGGCCCACGTCGTAGCCCGGACCAAGGCCGCGCACTTCTTCCGGCACCCACTTCAAGCGGTCCGGGATGGGCAGTTCCTGCAGCACCTTGTCGTCCTTGTGCCCGCCCATGATTTTTCGTTTCACTTCCTCTCCGGCGTCGCCGCCGCCGATCAGCGCGAGCGTGCCTTCCGTGCCGTAGATTTCGAGCCGGTAGCCGGTGCCGTGATACGGATGCACGCCGAGGTTGGCGCTGACCA
>JAYVME010000371.1:0-3673 GCA_043759115.1 Betaproteobacteria bacterium
TGTAGCCGCGCTTCTGCGCCGAGGTCACGCTGCCGCCCGCGCCATCGATCAGGTTGATGAGCGGAATCCGGTACTGGTGGGCGAGGTCTTCGACGAATCTGCCCTGGCCGCCCTTGCGCCGCGTGCCGCCCCAGCTGGTGCCGCCGCGCACCGTGAAATCCTCGCCGCCGATCGCGACCGGGCGGCCGGCGATGGTGCCCAATCCCATCACGTACGGCGCAGGTACGACGTTCGCGAGTTTGCCGTCCGCATAGGTCGCGTTGCCGGTCAGTTTGCCGACTTCCTGGAACGAGCCGGCATCGAGGAGTCCCGCGATGCGCTCGCGTACCGTGAGCCGCATTTGCGCGTGGTGGCGCTTGACGGATTCGTCGCCGCCGAGCGCCTCCGCGTAAGCGTGGCGCTGCTTCAATTCGTCTGCTTCCGGTTTCCAGGTCATCGTAGTTTCCAGATCAAAAAAATCTTGAACCGCCAAGGACGCCAAGAGAAACGACGCAATGAAAAAGATAAGAAAGCCATGATTTCAACCGTCGATTGTTTTGTTATATTCCATTGTATGGTCATGTATTTCGGTTTCCTTTTTTTGCGTTTCCTTCGCGTCCTTCGCGTCCTTCGCGTCCTTTGCGTCCTTTGCGTCCTTTGCGGTGAGGCTTTTTTATCCTAGTAACTCGTCGGCCGCTTGAACTTGCACATCATTCATACGTCCTTCAGATACCGTTGCTCGATTGCCCGCCAGCGCACGGCATTTACCGCGTCTTCGCGATCATTGAATGTCGCGAGTTCGCTCTCGACCGTCGCGGTGTCCCCGTCGCGCTTTAATACCGCCAGCACTTTTTTCGCCGCCGCGATGGCGGCGCGGTGCGTCTGCGATGGATAGATGCCCAGCCGGTAGCCGATCGCTTCGAGTTGCCGTGCAGGAAGCGCAGGGGTTTTCCCGCCTTCGAAGACGTTCGCGATTGCCGGCTTGGTGATCGATTTGGGTATCGCCGCAAGCTCCTCTGCATTCTGCGGCGCTTCAACGAAGCCCACATCGGCGCCGGCTTCCAAATACGCGTTCATGCGGTCGATGGCGGCCGCAAGGCCTTCGCTTGCGCGTGCATCGGTGCGCGCGATGATCACCAGATCCGCGTCGCGGCGGGTATCGACGGCGGCCTTGATCTTGCCGACCATCTCGGCCGTGCTCACGAGCTGCTTGCCTTCATAGTGGCCGCACTTTTTCGGGGAGATCTGGTCCTCGAGGTGAAACGCGGCGACGCCGGTCTTCTCATACTCGCGCACGCTGCGCACCACGTTCATCGCGTTGCCGTAGCCGCTATCCATGTCGCTGATGACTGGAATGTCGACCGCGTCGACGGTGCGTGCTATCCATTGCACGTTTTCGGTCATGGTCAAAAGTCCTACGTCCGGGAAGCCATTCGCGCGCGAGTAGCCCCCGCCCGTGAGGTAGACCGCTTCGAATCCGGCGAGCTGGACGAGACGCGCAGTCAGGGTGTCGTAGGCGCCCGGCGCAATGACATAACCGGGCGAAGAGATCAGCTGCCTGAAAATTTTGCGGGCGTTCATCAGCGATTCCTTTAATTGAGCCGCTGGCGTATGGCGAAATTAAGCAGCCCGCCGTGGCGGAAGTATTCGACTTCCTGGGTCGTATCGAGACGCGACGCGAGTCTGATCGTCTCGCGTTTGCCGTCGCCGCGGGTGATGGTGCAATCGAGCGCCATGCGGGGTGCGAGCTTGCCCTCGAGGCCGCAGATGTCGAAAAGCTCGCTGGCGTCGAGCGCCAGCGTTCTGCGGTTGGTTCCGCTCTCGAATTGCAGCGGCAGTACGCCCATGCCGACCAGATTCGAGCGATGGATGCGTTCGAAGGACTCGGCGATTACCGCGCGCACACCCATGAGGCGCGCGCCTTTTGCCGCCCAGTCGCGCGACGAGCCGGCGCCGTACTCCGCGCCGGCGACGATCACGAGCGGTACGCCGTCACGGCGGTAGCGTTGCGCGGCGTCGAAGATGGTCATCTGCTCGCCGGTGGGTATGTGGCGCGTGTACCCGCCTTCAACTTGCGGTGTCATTTCGTTGCGAATACGGATATTGGCGAACGTGCCGCGTATCATTACGTCATGGTTGTTGCGCCGCGAAGCATAGTTCACGAAGTCGCGCGCTTCGATTCCCAGCGATCCCAGATATTCCGCGGCCGGCGTGCCCGGTGAAATCGCGCCGATCGGGGATATGTGATCGGTGGTCAGCATATCGCCGAATATCGCAAGCGCGCGCGCTTCCCGGATGTCGCGCGGCGGCTCAGGTGCCGCCTGCAAGTCGTCGAAGAACGGCGGGCGCCGTATGAAGCTGCTCTCTGCCTGCCACGCGAAATTGGTGCCGCCCGTTGTTTCGATGGCATGCCACTCGGGTGCGCCCTGTTCCACGTTCGCGTAGCGTGTTGTGAAAAGTCCGGGCGTCACCGCTGCGGCAACGATTGCCCGCACCTCTTCGGGGTCCGGCCACAGTTCGTGCAGGTAAACCGGCTTGCCCTCACGGTCGTGAGCGAGAGGTTGCGTCGACAGGTCTTTGAGGATGGTGCCCGCAATCGCGTAGGCTACGACGAGCGGCGGCGAGGCGAGAAAATTTGCGCGCACGCTGGGATGGATGCGTCCTTCGAAGTTGCGGTTGCCGGAGAGCACGGCGACCGCGGCGCAGTCGCTTTCCGCGATGTCCTTCGCGAGCGCGTCGGCGAGCGGGCCCGAGTTTCCCATGCACGTCATGCAGCCGTAGCCGGTGATATTGAAGCCGAGCGCCTGAAGCGGTTCGAGCAGTCCGCTGCGCTCCAGATAATCGGCCACCACACGCGAGCCCGGCGAAAACGATGTCTTGACGGAAGTTGCGGTTTTCAGGCCGCGCGCGACCGCGTTTCTCGCGAAGAGTCCCGCGCCTATCATTACCGAAGGATTGGACGTGTTCGTGCAACTTGCAATTGCGGCGATTACAACGTCGCCGTCTTTGACGGTGCTCCCGCCGGTCCGTGGCGGATAGGCCGCGCGGAAAGCGGCCGGCGCCGCGGCGAGCGAGAGGCGCTCGTTCGGCCGGCGCGGCCCCGCGATGGAAGGCTCGACGGTCGCGAGATCGATGTCGATAATGCGCGTGTAATCGGGAATGGGCGTGCCGGCGTCGCGCCACAGGCCCTGGGTTTTCGCATACGCTTCGACCAGCGTGACCTCGCTTGCCGGACGTCCCGTCAGCCGCAGGTAGCGCAGCGTCTCAGCATCGATCGGGAAATAGCCCATGGTGGCGCCGAACTCCGGCGTCATGTTCGAGATCGTCGAGCGATCGGGTAGTGCGAGCGCATCCAACCCGGGCCCGCAGTACTCGACAAAGGCGGCGATCAATTTGTGCTGCCGCAGCGTTTGCGTGATGGTGAGAACGACGTCGGTAGTGGTGACGCCCGGCGGCGGCTTTCCCGTCAGCCGGCAGCCGATCACGTCGGGTATCAGCATCGACACGGGCTCGCCGAGTGTCGCAGTGCTGCCTTCGAGGCCGCCGACGCCCCAGCCGACGATGCCGAGGCTGCCTATCATCGGCGTGTGGCTGTCCATGCCGAGGAGGGAGTCGGGGTAGGCGAGCGTGCGGCCGCCGGATTCGCGTGTCCACACCACGCGCGCGATATGCTCGAGATTGATCTGATGGCAGA
>JAYVME010000372.1:0-3671 GCA_043759115.1 Betaproteobacteria bacterium
CCCGTGGCGCAGGCCGATCTTGGCGTCAGCGCCAGCGCCATCGGCATTGTGATTTCCCTGATCTATATCGCGGCGAGCCTGTCGGCGCCGCGCGGCGGGGCCCTCGTTGCACGGCACGGGCCGTTGCGCGTGAGCCAGCATTCGCTCGCGTGGAGCGCCGGCGGGATCGCGCTGTTTGCGCTGGCTTCACCGGTGGTGTGCGTGATCGGCGCGTTCATGCTCGGCATCGGTTACGGCCCGATCACACCCGCGAGTTCGACCATACTCTCGACGCGCGCGTCCGAACGCCTGCGCAATATCATCATGTCGATCCGCCAGACCGGCGTGCCGCTCGGCGGCGCAATGGCCGGCGCGCTGGTGCCGATGCTGATCGTCGCCTACGGCTGGCGCGCGGCGGCCCTGACTGTCGGCTGCGTGTGCGCATTGATGGCGCTGGCGGTGCAGCCGTGGCGCGAGCATTACGATGCGGGCCGCAGCCGGTCGCCGCAATCCGCGCGCGTCTCGCACGTCGCGTTGCTGCGGCTGGTGTTTGCCGCACCGGCCTTGCGCGATCTCGCGCTGATCTCATTCGTGTATGCCGCCGTGCAGGTGTGCTTCACGAGCTATCTCGTGGTGTTTCTGACCGCGCGCGGGGGGCTGACCCTGGTGACCGCCGGCGCGGTGTTTTCCACCGCGATGATCGCCGGCATCATCGGCCGCATCGTGTGGGGGGCCGTTGCCGACCTCGCGGGCACCGCGCGCGGGGTGCTGGGCGGGCTGGGCGTTGTCATGGCCGTGTGTGCCTTCGCGATGACGCAGGTGTCGGCACAGTGGCCGTACGCGGGCGTGGTGGCGCTCGCCGTGGTATTCGGCGGCAGTGCAATCGGCTGGAATGGCGTGTTCGTCGCGGAAGTCGCGCGGATCGCGCCCGACGGCAATATCGCGCAGGCGACCGGCGCCACGCTGGGCATGACTTATCTGGGCGTGGTGGTGGGGCCGTTCGTATTCTGGGCCATCGTCACGGTGAGCGCGAGTTATGCGATGGCATTTGCGGCCAGCGGCGTATGCGCACTGGTCGCGGGACTCGCGTGTTTTCGCGCGCCGGAACGGCGATGACAGCCGCGTTGACGCACGTCGTGTTCAAGGTCAGCGGCGCGCCCGCAGAACTCGCGGCGTTCGATGCGCGGCTGAAGCTGCTGTTCGCCGAGCAGGGTTTCGCGGGCGCATGCGACGAGCAGCATGCCGCCGGCCGCTTGCATTACGATCTCAAGGTGGAAGGCGGAATTCCCTTTCCGCCGTTCGCGCTTGCATCGGGCGAATTCCCCGATCTTACGGTGATGGCGGAATGGTTTGACGCCGGCAGCAGCGTGCGCGGCACGGCGACCATCGCGCGCGGCACGCTCACTGAGCAGAAGGTCGAAAATGTTACGGGCACCGGCGCCGGCCACGCGGTGGCGATCCGGGTCGATGCCAACGGTTATCTCGCGCTCGCGCTGGCCGCGATACGCACCGGACGCGACGAGTGCCGCGGCTATATGCTGAGCGGAACCGAGGACGCGCTGTTCCGTATTACGCGCATTGCTGCGACCGGCGCGATCGAGTTATGGGCAACGCAGGGCGCGGCGGAATGGAGCCGCGCCTGGCGCCTGCCGGCGGCCGGCGCGGTGGAATACCGCGCAATTGATCCGGCGCAACCGATTGCTGAAGGCGACTTTCCCGAACTGGAAAAGCTCGCGCAGGATTTTGTTGCACAGTGGGTGTGGTTCGGCAGCGGGCCGCGCGAGGAAATCGCGATCGAAGCCGAGCGCTTTGATCGCCTGGGTTACGTTATCAGCGACGCGAATCTGCGATCAGCCGCGCTGCATCGTATCAAGGGCAGCGCGGGCAATAATGATGCCGGAGTTGATTACAGCACGCTCAATCCGGAAATCGCGTGGATTGAGGACGCGATCGCACGCTGTTGGCCGGGGGAGAGGTAATTCAAGGATGAAGGCGGAAGGATGAAGGATGAAGGGAAAACAACAACATCCATCTCCCGCTCTCACGCGCTAACGCGCTAACGGCCGTCAGGCGAGCACCGGCGGCAGTTGCTGGGTGAGCGCCGCGCGTTCCGCGGTGGCTTTGCCGTTCAATGCAAAGCCAACCAGCTTGCCGGAGGCGTCGTGGAATAACGATTTCACGCCTTCCGCATCGGCCGTCACCGTCCACTTGCCATCGACGCCTATGGGCGGCGGCGAGACGATGGTCGGGCATGCCGGTGTCTTTACGAGCACGGGCATCGCCGGATAGCTGACCGGCGTGTGCTTGCCGGCGAGGGTCGCCGCGAGTGCGCGTGCCGCATGCATGATCGGCATGACAAACGGTAAAACGAGCCCTGCAACCTCGGCGCAATCGCCGAGCGCGTAAATATCCGCTGCGCTGGTTTCGAGATGGCGATTGACGGCGATGCCGCGATTGACCTTGATGCCCGCTGCAACTGCTAACGCGGTGCGCGGCTTAAGGCCAACGGCCGACAGTACGATGTCAGCGACGAAACCGTGGCCGTTCGCGAGCGTGACGCGCAGCTTGTCGCCGTCAGTGTCCAGCGCAGAGACACTGGTGCCCAGGTGCCAGACGACGCCGAGTTCCGCGAGTTTGCGCTGCAGGAGCGCGCCGCCTTCGGGTGTCAACAGGCGCGACAGCGGATGCGGTGCGATGTCGATCACCTCGACCTTATGGCCGCCGGTCGTGAGATCGTTGGCGAATTCGCTGCCGATCAGTCCCGCGCCGATCAGCGCGACGGTGGATTTGTCCGTGAGCGCCGCGCGGAAACGCGCGTAGTCGTCCAGATCGTTGACGGTCAATATGCGCTCCGCCGCGCTGCCCTGGATCGGCAGCCGGATCTGGTCAGCACCCAGCGCAAGCACGAGTTTGGAATAATTGATTGTTTCATCGCCGACGCGGATCGCATGCTGCGCCGGATCAATCGAGGTGATGCGCGTCTTGGTGCGCACGGCGCCATTCAGTTGGGCGGTCATCTGCTCTGCCGAATTCATCGGGATGCTGTGCGGCGTCTTGCCGGTGCCAAGCGCGCTCGACAGCATCGGTTTCGAGTAGAAGTGGCCGGTGTCCGCGCTGATGAGGGTGAGCGGAGTTTTCTTGTCGAGCTTGCGCAGCTCGCGCGCGACGTTGTAGCCGGCGAGCCCGCTGCCGATGATGACGATGGGATCCATGGTATTGCTTTCAAACGGTTCGAAAAAAACCGCCGGTCGCGTGACCGGCGGATGGTATTGCTATTTTATCAGGCATCAGGTTGCATACTGGTTCTGACCTTGCCCTCGGAATGTGAATCCCATATCCTCAGATCACGCCAAGTCGTAGCGATCCAGGTTCATCACTTTGTTCCAGGCTGCCACAAAGTCACGCACGAACGCCTGCTGCGAGTCGCTGCACGCATAGACTTCCGCGAGGGCTCGGAGCTGGGAGTTCGAACCGAAGACGAGATCAACGATGGTCCCCGTCCACTTGATCTCGCCCGTCGCCCGATCGCGTCCCTCTAACACGCCTTCGGAGGTGGCGGACTTCTGCCACTTCGTGTTCATGTCGAGCAGGTTCACGAAGAAATCATTGGTCAATGTCTCGGGCCGGTTAGTGAAAACCCCGTGTTTGGTCTGCCCGACGTTCGTATTCAGGGCACGCAGGCCACCGATCAG
>JAYVME010000373.1:0-3669 GCA_043759115.1 Betaproteobacteria bacterium
GTGGGCGGGCAACCGCGGGAGTGTCCGCCGCCTGCACGACTAAGGTGCACGCGACGCAAACCAGCAATAAGCACAGCAATCGTTTCATTAATGCTCCCAATGACGCGGCGCCCATTCTAGCGGGCTTTACATACTGTCGTTGCGTCGATCATCCGGCGCCGCTTGCCCAGAGGGTGTCATTCAGCGTATCGTTAGCGCCAATTAATTTTCACCCTCGGAGAAAATGATGAAAGTTCTGGTCGCGGCGTTCCTGGCTTTGGGCATCCCGCTCGCTTGCATCCACCACGCGATTGCCGCGGATACGTATCCCGTGCGCACCATACGCTGGATCGTCCCCTACCCGCCCGGCGGCACCACCGACATTCTGGCGCGCATCATGGGCCAGTGGCTGTCGGAGCACCTCGGCCAGCAGGTGCTGATCGACAATCGTCCGGGCGCGGGCAACAACATCGGCACCGAGCTTGCGATCAAGTCCACACCCGACGGTTATACGTTCTTCCTGGTCAATCCGGCCAACGCGATCAACGCGACGCTCTACCCGAATCTCAACTTCAATTTTCTGCGCGACATGGCGCCGGTCGCCGGGCTGGTGCGCGTACCGAATGTGATGGAAGTGACCATGTCCCTGCCCGTCAGGACCATTCCCGAGTTCATCGCCTACGTCAAGGCGAATCCCGGCAAAGTGATCCTCGCCTCGTCCGGCAGCGGCACGTCGGTGCATCTGTCGGGCGAGTTGTTCAAGTCGATGACCGGGATCGACATGACGCACGTGCCGTACAAGGGTGCTGGCCCGGCATTTCCCGATCTGATCGGCGGGCAGGTGCACGTAATGTTCGACAACATGCCGTCGTCGATCGAGTTCATCCGAGGGGGCAAGCTGCGCGCGCTGGGCGTCACCACCGCGAAACGCTCACCCCAGTTGCCCAATGTGCCGACTGTCGCCGAAACCGTGCCGGGCTACGAGGCGAGCGCGTGGTTCGGCATGGGTGCGCCCAAAGGCACTCCGGCGGACGTGATAGCGAAGCTCAATCGCGAGATCAACAATGCGCTGGCGGATCCCAAAATGAAAGCTCGCCTGGCCGAACTCGGCGGTGACTCGATTGCCGGTACACCGGCCGATTTCTGGAAAATACATACCTACGAAACGGAAAAGTGGGCGAAGGTTGTCAAGAGCTCCGGCGCGAAAGTGGAATAAATCCGGAGTGATTGAGCGATTAAGTAACTAAATCACCGAATCACTGAATTACCTCTCCGGCTGTCGGCATTGCGATGTAGCACTTTTGTGCTACACTACATTTTCACACGGGGTTTCGCGATGTCCACAACCACCATACGCCTGCCGCAGGATCTTAAGAAGCGCATTGCTCGCGCAGCAGAACGCGCCGGAACCACCGCGCACAGTTTCATACTGGAAGCGATAGCCGAGAAAGCCGAACAGGAAGAACGCCGGGCGGAGTTTCAGAATACGGCCGAGCGGCGCTACGCTGAGATTCTCGCCTCCGGCAAGACCGTCCCGTGGAACGAGATGCGTCGCTATCTTGAGCGTCGGATAACCGGCAACAAGATCGCCCGACCGAAGCCGCGAACGCTTGCGCGCTAGTCGCTAGTCATGTCGCGCGTCGAGCTTGCGCCCGAGGTCGGGGATGATCTCGATCGCATCGTCGATCATCTTTCTCAGCATCAGGTGGCGGACGTGCCATCGCGCGTTGAAGATATCATCAGGGCAATCGATGTGCTGGAACGCAATCCGCTGATCGGTCGGCCTGTCCGGGTGGATCTTAGAGAACTTGTGATCGGGCGCCGTGCACGCGGTTATGTCGCGCTGTATCGATACGTTGCAGAACTGGACACGGTGTTTGTGCTCGCCATCCGCGGTCAGAAGGAGGCAGGTTAAACAAACACGTATCGTCGCGCCGCCACCTACGTGGACAAGATTCTCAAAGGCGCAAGACCTGGCGACTTACCGATCCAGCTACCAATGACGTTCGAGTTGGCGATCAACATGAAAACTGAATCACCTAATCACTGATTTGCCAATTATCGCTCCGGCCAGCCGGGCAACGCTTTGCAGCGCGCCAGCCAGGCGATGATGTTCGGGTATGGCGCGTGCGGCAGCCCGGATTCCGGCGCCGTTTCCACATAGGGAAAGCACGCGACGTCCGCTATCGTCGGCCGCCCCAAGGCAAGCCAATCGTTACGCTGCAAGCGTTGCTCGATCGCATCAAGCGCAATGCGGCCTATTGCGTGGCCGTGCTCAAGAGTGCCCGCCGTCCAGCGTCCCTGCGCGAGACCGCGCCGCGCGTATTGCAAACCGAACTGTATCTCGCTCGCCGCGAGCGAGAGCCATTGCATCACTTCCGCCATTCCGGCAGGCTCAATCGGCAGCCATTGCTCGCCGCCGTATTTGCGCGCGATGTAAACAAGGCACGCTCCGGAATCCCACAGCACGCTGCCCGCATCTTCGATCACCGGCACCTCGCCGCGCGGATTCAAGCGCAAAAATTCCGCCGTCTTGTGCTCGCGCCTGGCCAAATCGATCAACACCTTCTCGTGCGGCACGCGCAGGAGCGCAAGCAGGATGCGGACCTTGTACGCGTTGCCCGATGCCGCGGCGCCGTAGAACTTCATGCCTCCTCCTTACGAATTTATGATACTTACGCGTAATCGCAAATCGGTGCTCGCGCAAGAATCGCCGAATCTTGTTCGTCGTTCCCGCGCAGGCGGGAACCCAGGAGATTCTCCCGCGTCTGGATGCCTGCCTACGCGGGCATGACGATTAATTAAATCCGGAGCACCCCGGGTCAGCGCGCGCGCTTCAAGTGGCGGTCGAAGAACTCCATGAAGATGTCGTACGCTTTCTTCTGCGTCGCGTCCGGCTGGTATGAGCCGTCGTCCTGCCGGTACATGAACGGATAACCATGCACCGGGTGATCCAGACTCACCCACGTCGAATCCTTGCCGGCTTCCTGCATCCATTCGTGCACGAGTTTGAAAATGCCCTGCAAATGGTCCGGATCACGACCGATGTGCAGGATCGGCGTCTTGATCCGTTGGATGCGCTCCATTGCGCGTTTCTTGTCGGCATTTTTCCTGACGACTTCGATGTCCTGGTACTGGATCACGTTGCCTGCGCGCGGCGCGGTGGGGCCGGTGTTGACGCTCAGGAATTCATGCGAAGCGCCTTCGATCGCGACACCGGCGGCGAACGTCGTTTCGGCGGCGATCTTCAGTATCATCTCGCCGCTGTGACTCACGCCGACGATGCCGATCGCGTCCTTGTCGACGTAAGCGAGCGTTTGCAGGTACTTGAGAATCGCGATGAGGTCGTCCGAGTCGAGCGTCGGTGCCGACTTCAGCGTGCGCCCCTCCCCGCTCACGTCGTCGGCAAGATTCTGCGCGCGCAGCGTGTCTTCGTACAAATGCGGGATCTCGTTGCGATAATTGACGAACACGACGGCGTAGCCGCAGGCGATCATCCCGTCCTGCATAGTGGCGAGCCGCTCCACCTGCTTTTCGACGTGCGGCACGCCGCCGCGTCCGTCGCCGCGTCCCATCACGATGACCGGAAACGGCCCGTCGCCGCGCGGCTTGCGCACCGCGACCGGCACGTAGATTTCGTCGCGCGTCAGCACGAAAGTGAGGTCAACTGGAAACTCCGAACCGCGCACC
>JAYVME010000374.1:0-3664 GCA_043759115.1 Betaproteobacteria bacterium
TTTCGATACCGAAAATGACATGCTAAGGCGAGAAAACATCGTTCCGTGGATAGAAAATCCAATGATTGCGGAACGTTAGCGTGGTCCGACCCGACAAGAGCTGCCGTTGACGACGTGGCTCGTGGCGTTGAGCAGCAGCGTGTAGCCGTCCGCGGCGCTGCGCGCCACGAACTCGGCGCCGCAAACTTTGCAACCGCTGGCCGGGTTGCAGGATGGGTTGGTCAAGCTGTCCTGACATGGACTCGACTTACTGATTCAAAGACAAAAGGCAACGCAAGTCGCCCTTCCTGTTCGGTGTTTGTATCGCAGTCAGGCGGGTGCGCCAATCATGCCGCGCATTTTTTGCATCGCCTTGTGTTCGATCTGGCGGATGCGTTCCGCCGACACACCGAACTCGGTGGCCAGATCGTGCAGGGTTGCTTGATCGGTCTCGCGTAACCAGCGTGCTTCGATAATCCGGCGGCTGCGGGCGTCGAGGTTCGCCATCGCCTGGCCGAGGCCTTCGCTGCTCAGGCGAGCATTCTCGGCGTGCTCAAGCAACTGACCCGGTTCCGCGCCGGCATCCGTCAAATAAGCGATCGGCGCGTAGCTTTCATCGCCGTCGTCATTGAGCGGTTCGAGTGCCACGTCCTGGCCGCCCAACCGGGTTTCCATTTCGACGACTTCCGCGGGCTTGACGCCGAGGGTCTTCGCCATCGCTTTGACTTCGTCGCTGCCCAGCGTGTTCAGTCCCGGCTTCATGCTGCGCAGGTTGAAGAACAGTTTTCTTTGTGCCTTGGTCGTCGCAATCTTGACTATGCGCCAGTTGCGCAGAATGAATTCGTGCATTTCGGCGCGGATCCAGTGCACGGCAAACGAGACCAGACGCACCCCGCGCTCGGGATCAAAGCGCTTCACCGCTTTCATCAAGCCGATGTTGCCTTCCTGGATCAGGTCGGCTTGCTGCAGGCCGTAGCCCAGATAGCCGCGCGCCACGGACACCACCACGCGCAGATGCGAGACGATTAATTGCCGCGCCGCGTCGAGGTCTTCATGGTCGCGAAAGCGCCGCGCCAGATCGCTTTCTTCCTGTTGCGACAGGATCGGAAAGCGATTAACGGTCTGGATATAACTATCCAGACTGCCGGTCGCAGACGGAATCGGTAATGTGTAGCTGGCCATCGTTGAACTCCCTTTCTTAATGAATTCTAGCACTCTCGATGTAAGAGTGCCAAGACGCTGGAAAGTTCCCCCGGCGGAACCCGCGTCGCCACCTGGACGGGCCCCTGAAAAAATATATTCAAACAATCACTTGCCGGCGTCGGGTGCGATCAGCGCCAAGTGCCGGCCGACGGACAGCCAGGCGCCGAACCAGCCCAGCGCGGCGGGGAAAAGGAGCAGGCTCAAGCTATCGGCGGGTGTGAGTTGCTGCAGCTGGAAAAGCGATGCGTAAACATGCGACAGCTCGCCCAGATTGTGGTTCACCAGCCACACGCCCCCGCTGACAATCAGCCACGCGACAGCGCCACCGGCACACCCCTGAAGGGCGCCGTAGTAAAGAAACGGCCGGCGGATAAACGCGTCGGTGGCACCGATCAATTTGATCACCTCCACCTCTTCGCGCCGGGTCAGAACCTGCAGGCGTATGGTATTGAAAGTAACCGCCACCAGCGCCAGCGCGAGCAGACCGCCGAGGATCGAAACCACCAGGCGGCCGAAGCGCAGCGTGGCGTCCAGCCGGCGTGCCCATGCGGCGTCGAGCTGAGCGTGGGCGACGCGCGGCCACTGCTTGATCTCGTCGCGCAACGCGTCGAGCGCTTGCGGCGTGCTGTCCTTGGCATTGACGATGAATGCATCGGGCAGCGGGTTCTGCGGCAGGCTGTCGATGATGTCCGCGAGTCCGCTCGACTGCTTCAATTCCTGCAGTGCCTGGTCGCGGGGGACGAAACGATAACGCAGCACGCGCGGACTTAGCTTCAGGCGCGTCTCGATTTGCGCGATCTCGGCGCGGCTTGCGTCGAGCGCCATGAACGCGCTGATTTGCGGTTCCGGCGCCAGCTGGCTTGACGATGCCTGCAGATTGTCGATGATCAGATAGAGCCCGACCGGCAGACTCAATGCAATCCCGATCACGGCGATGTTGAGCGTGCTGCCCAGCGGCGTGCGGGCGAGCTTCGCCAGCGTCGCGACGAAAGAGCGCGCATGCTGGGCGAGCCAGGCCGTCATGCGCTTTCCGCCAATGCGCCGTGGCGAAGCGTAATCACGCGGGGCGCCAGCCGCGCGAGCAGCGCCTGATCGTGGGTTGCGACCACTACCGTGACGCCCACCTGATTGAACGAGCGGAACAGCTCGCCGATTTCAGCCGCGTAATCGGCGTCAAGATTGCCGGTCGGCTCATCGGCAAGCAGGATTGCCGGACGATGAACGATCGCGCGCGCAATGCACAACCGCTGCTGCTCGCCGCCGGAGAGCGTAACCGGCAGCGCCTTCTCGTATTTGAGGAGACCTACTTTATCGAGCGCCGCACGCACGCGGCGCGCCGCGTCCTTCGCGCGATAGCCCGCGATCTCGAGCGGCAGCGCAACGTTGTCGAACGCATTGCGATCAAAGAGCAGCTTGTGATCCTGGAAGATGAGCCCGAATTTGCGCCGCAGAAACGGCACCGCGCGCGGCTGCAGCGTGCCGATGTTTTGACCATTGACGATAATACTGCCCGCGGTCGGCCGTTCGATGGCGACCAGCAGCTTCAGCAAGGTGGTTTTGCCGGCGCCCGAGTGTCCGGTAATGAATGCGAGCTCGCCGGTTTCGATGGTAAATCCCACGTCCTGCAGCGCCTGGCGCCCGCCGGGGTAGCGTTTGGAAACATGACTTAATGAAATCATGAGGGCGTGAGGCGTGATGGCCCGAGGCCACGTAGGGCGTGAGGCGTGAGGAGTAAAAAAAGCGTGAGCCGTGAGGTGTGAGAAGTGTGGAGTAAAAAGCCGAACCCAGAAGTTTTGGTTTTCCGCCTCACGCCTAACGCCTCACGCCTAGCGGCGTCAGCCCAGCAATTGGCTTTCCGCCTCACGCCCCCTAACGCCTCACGCCTCACGATCTCAACCCAGCAATGCATCGACAAACTCCTCGGCATCGAATGGCTGCAAATCGTCGAGCGACTCGCCTACGCCGATGAAGCGCAGCGGAATCGGTTTGGCGCGCGCGATCGCGGCAATCACGCCGCCTTTCGCCGTGCCGTCGAGTTTGGTCAGCACCAGTCCGGTTACGCCGAGCGCGTCGTCGAACGCTTTGACCTGATTCAGCGCGTTCTGGCCGGTATTGGCATCGAGCACCAGCAGAATTTCATGCGGTGCGCCGGCGGCAGCCTTGGCAATGACGCGTTTGATTTTGCTGATTTCCTCCATCAGGTGCAATTGCGTCGGCAGGCGCCCGGCGGTATCGGCCAGCACGATGTCGATGCCGCGCGATCGTGCGGCGCCGATCGCGTCGAAAATCACCGCCGCCGCGTCCCCCGATTCCTGCGCGATTACCGTCACGTTGTTGCGCTCGCCCCAGACCTCAAGTTGCTCGCGGGCGGCGGCGCGAAACGTGTCGCCCGCGGCGAGCAGAACCGATTTACCCTGCTGCTGGTAATACTTGGCAAGCTTGCCGATCGAGGTTGTTTTGCCGGCGCCGTTTACGCCCGCGA
>JAYVME010000375.1:0-8448 GCA_043759115.1 Betaproteobacteria bacterium
CACAAGCTCGCCGAGCAGATGTACGCGAAGGAACAGGCGGCGCAGCAGGCCGCGGGCGGCGGCGAGGCGAAAGCCGACACCGGCGCGAAAAAAGACGACAGCAACGTCGTGGATGCGGAATTCGAGGAAGTGAAGGACGGCAAAAAATAACAGCGTGAGGCGTCAGGCGTGAGGGGTGAGGCGGAAAAGCCTCGCCCCTTTCGCCATTTGGAATCCGCCTAACGCCTAACCCCTAACGCCTCACGCCTCACCAAAAACAATGGCCAAAAAAGATTACTACGAAGTTCTCGGCGTCAATCGCGATGCGTCGGATGACGACATCAAGAAATCCTATCGCAAACTCGCGATGAAATACCATCCGGACCGCAATCCGGACAACCCGAAAGCCGAGGAGCAATTCAAGGAAGCCAAACAGGCGTACGAAATATTGTCGGACGCCGGCAAGCGCGCAGCCTACGATCAATACGGCCATGCCGGGGTCGATCCGTCGGCCGCCGGTGCCGGCGCCGCCGGCATGGGCGGTTTTGCGAATGCATTCGGCGATATCTTCGGCGATATTTTCGGCGGCGGGCGCGGCCGTTCCAACGTCTATCGCGGCGCCGATTTGCGCTACAACCTCGAGATCGGACTCGAGGAGGCGGCGCGCGGCACTGAAACCAAGATCCGCATCCCGACGCTCGAAGAATGCGCAACCTGCCACGGCACCGGCGCGAAACCGGGCACGCAGCCCGTCAAGTGCACGACCTGCGACGGCCACGGCCAGGTGCGCATGCAGCAGGGCTTCTTCTCGATCCAGCAGACGTGCCCGAAATGTCATGGCAGCGGCAAGATCGTGCAGTCGCCGTGCGTCACCTGCCACGGCGCGGGACGGCTTAAACAGCACAAAACGCTGTCGGTCAAAATCCCCTCCGGTGTCGACGAAGGAGATCGCATCCGCCTGTCGGGCGAAGGTGAAGCCGGCGTCAACGGCGGCCCGGCCGGGGATCTGTACGTCGTGATGCATCTCAAAACGCACGCGGTGTTCCAGCGCGATCACAACGATCTGCATTGCGAGATGCCGATCAGCTTCACCACGGCGGCGCTCGGCGGCGAGATCGAAATTCCGACGCTCGACGGCTATGCGAAGATCAAGATTCCGTCCGAAACGCAATCCGGCAAGGTGTTCCGCCTGCGCGGCAAGGGCATCAAGGGCGTGCGCTCCTCATCGCACGGCGATCTCATGTGCCACGTCGTCGTCGAAACCCCGGTTAATCTTACCGCGCGCCAGCGCGAACTCTTGACCGAGCTTGAAGCGATCAACACCAAGGACGACGGCAAGCACAATCCACGCGCCAAGTCGTGGATGGACAAGGTCAAAGAATTCTTTGCCGAGTAGCAATCCGCCCGGTCGGCGGCGAAGAATAGCAACAATAGGCCGGATGCGGCAACGCGCAATCCGGGATTGATTGCGTGTCATACCCATGCGGGACGAACCGCGTGCTGCGCAGCGTGATTTTGCGGATCAGCGCCGCCCACATCGTCTCCGTATCGGCCGCGAAGATGATGTCCGCATCCGCGGGAATCATGAACCAGCCGCCCTGCGCGATCTCGGCCTGCAACTGCCGCGACCCCCAGCCCGCGTAGCCGGCGTAGGCGCGGAGTGACTTTACTTTCACTTCAGCGGCGACGATCTGTTTCAGCAAACCGGGATCACCGCTCAGGTAAACATCGTCGAGCACGCGCAGGCCGTTCTCAACGCGCTCATTGCTGCGCACCAGGAATATCACCCGGCTGCGCGCCACCGGACCGCCGGCGTAAAGGAAGTCGAATTGTTCCGGCACGGCGCCCGCGTCTGGCCACGCTTCGGAGAGGCGCGCTTCCGTAGGACGATTCAGAATCACGCCGAGCGGCCCGCCGCCGGGCACGGGCTGGGTGATCAGCACGACTGTTTCACGGAAGTTGGGATCGAGCAGTCCGGGCTTGGCAACGAGCAGCACGCCGTTGGCCAGCGGATCTTCATCGGCCGCATGCGAAACGCCAACCAGCGTCTGCAAAACGAAAAGCACAGTGCTGATTACAGCAAAACCAAAAGACACTTGGAACCGCCGATAAACGCTTTACCGTTTTTCAAGACCCGCAGGCGAGCGGATCGGTGCTGGGCGCCGGGACGGCGGCCGGCGCACCGATTGATTCGAGTTTTACGCCGCGGCGCACCGCCGTCATTTCGGCGATGATGGAGACCGCGATTTCCGCCGGCGTCTTGCTGCCTATCCTTAACCCGACCGGGCCGTGCAGCCGCGCAATCTCGTCGGTGGAAAGATCGAATTCGGCAAGGCGTAGGCGGCGTTTTTCGTTGTTGAGCCGCGAACCCAGTGCGCCGACGTAAAACGCCGGCGACTTCAAGGCTTCGGTGAGCGCCGCGTCGTCCAATTTGGGATCATGCGTCACCGCCACGACCGCGAGATGCGGGTCGGGATTCAATTGCAGCACCACGTCGTCGGGATAACCGCGCACAAGTGTCGCGCCCGGCACATTCCATTCATCCGCATATTCCTCGCGCGGATCGCACACCGTGACCTGGTAGTCGAGCGCCTGCGCCATTTGCGCGAGAAAACGCGAGGTCTGCCCGGCGCCGATAATGAGCAGGCGCCAGCGCGGCCCGTGGATGCTTTTCAAAACCTTGCCGTCAAACTCGAGCAGGTCGGACCAGCGCCCTGACTCAAGCCTTACCTGTCCCGTTTCCATGTCAAGGAAGCGCGCAACGAGTTCGTGCCGCCCTATCGTCTCCAGCAGTTCCTTCAATTGCGAATCCACCCGCACCGGCTCCAACACGAGCTGCAAAGTGCCGCCGCACGGCAGTCCGAAGCGCGCCGCCTGGTCCGCGGTTACGCCGTAGGTGACGACTTCGGGCTTGCCGCCCGTCACTTGATGAGCTTTGACGCGCCCGATCAGATCGTCCTCGACGCAACCGCCGGAAACCGAGCCGATGACGTGCCCGTCGTCACGGATGACCAGCATGGCGCCGACCGGGCGCGGCGCCGAGCCCCACGTCCTGATCACGGTCGCGAGCGTCGCCGTGTGCCCGGCCTCGAGCCAGGCCACGGCGGTTTTCAGAACTTCGGTATCGACGCTATCCAATTTGAACCTTTCAAGCCAGTGGCCGCGCGCATCAGAGCGCAATATATGAAGCTAGAGTAGTGCACGTTCCGCAAGGGGTCAAGCGCGCGCGGCGCGGTTGCGCGCGTCACACGCATCGGCTAGCATCGGCTCCACCAGCAATCATCCGCATGCGCGGTCCCGCGACTGCTTATTTACGGACACGCACCGAAAACCGCCGGTCACCACTGCTCTGACCCGATGAACACATCTTCGTTCCTCAAAAACCTGCTACGCAAGGTCGCCGCCCCCGTCGATAGCACGCGCACCGCCGAGCGCAAAGCGCGCGAAACCGTCGCGTTGTGCCACGCGCTGCTGTCCGAACGCGGCGAGGTATCCGGCGCGGCGCTCGCGCGCGACGCGCTGGCTGCTTACGACGCGCTGCCCGCCAATGCGTTCAGGCCGTTTATCGATCTGCTTGCCGCCGAGTTCTCGCCCGACCCGGCGGCGATTGCCGCTGCCGCGGCGGCCTACGCGCAAGACCCCGCGCCGCAAAACCTGGTTGCATTGCAGAACGCGGTCGAGCCGCCGCGGCAGGAATTATTCCGGCGGCTGAACGTCGCGCCCGGCGCCACCGCCACGCTGGTCGATCTGCGGCGCCGGCTGCTGCGCGAAATCAAGGGTAATCCGCAGTGGTTCGGCGTCGATGCCGATCTCGTGCACCTGTTCGGCTCGTGGTTCAACCGCGGCTTCCTGCGTCTGGAGCGCATCGACTGGCGCACGCCGGCGATCATTCTCGAAAAGCTGATCCAGTATGAAGCCGTGCACGAAATCGCCGGCTGGGAAGACCTGCATCGCCGGCTCACCGCCGATCGCCGGTGTTTTGCTTTTTTTCATCCGGCGCTGCCCGACGATCCGCTGATCTTCATCGAGGTCGCGCTGACCGATCGCATCAGCGATTCCGTCGCGCCGCTGCTCGATCCGCGGTCCGCGGAATTCGACCCGGCGCGCGCGGACTGCGCGATCTTCTATTCGATCACCAACTGCCAGGACGGGCTGCGCGGTATTTCGTTCGGCAATCTCTTGATCAAGCAGGTGGTGCACGAACTCGGACGCGAGTTCCCGCGCATGAAAACATTTGCCACGCTGTCGCCGATTCCCGGCTTTCGCGCGTGGCTCGCCAACGTCGCCCGTGACCAACCCGCGGCCCTGCCGGACCTTGCGCGTCTCGCCGAACCGGACTGGTTCATGAATGCGGACGTCGCCGCGCGCCTGCGGCCCTCATTGATGAAGTTGTGCGCGTACTACCTGCTCTCGGCCAAACAGAACCACGCGCAGGAGCACGAGCCGCTCGATGCGGTCGCGCGCTTTCACCTCGGCAACGGCGCGCGCATGGAGCGTCTCGACTGGCTCGCGGATACGTCGGCGCAAGGCATGCAGCGCTCGGCCGGCCTGATGGTCAATTACGTCTACCGGCTCGCCGACGTCGAGAGCAATCATGAAGCGTTCGTGCGCGATCACGCAATCGCCGCGTCGCACGAATTGAAACGGCTCGCACGCGAATGCGTACTGGCGGGCGCGGCGGGCAACAGCTAGAAGCCATATGAAAAACAAAATGCAACCGCCGATGAACGCACTATTTTTGCGACCGCTTCTAGTTTCTTTGTGCGATTCGAATAAACTCGCACCACCCGCGGCCGCGGGGTAAACTACGACGCTCCCATGGAAATCACCGGCGAACAACTCATACCCAAACCGCAGCAACAGACGTGGGACGCGATCTGCGATCCCGCGGTGCTGCAAGTCTGTATCCCCGGCTGCGAAACGATGGAAAGAATCTCGGATGCCGAATTCCATCTCACCATGGTGGCCAAAGTCGGGCCGGTCAGTGCAAAATTCAAAAGCAAGATCACGCTGACCGACGTGGATGCACCCAACTCGTACAAGCTGATTTTCGAAGGCCAGGGCGGCGTCGCCGGCTTTGCCAAAGGCGAGGCGCGCGTCACGCTCACGCCGGCCGGCGAAAATACGACGCTCGCCTACGCCGCGAAAGCGACCATCGGCGGCAAGCTCGCGCAAGTCGGCTCGCGGCTGGTCGACGGCGTGGCCAAGAAACTCGCCGAGCAGTTCTTCACCGCGTTTAACGCGCACGTCACGGCGCAGGAGTGAAGGAGTGAAGAAGTGAATGAGTGAAGGCGTGAATGAGTGAAAATCCCTTCTCCCCCGTGCCCGGGGGAGAAGGCTAGGATGAGGGGGTTCACCCATTCACGCCTTCACTCATTCACCGAGTTGCTACCCCCTTCACTCGCAACGGAACAACGTGACGTTCACTAGATTCTTTCTCATCGTCCTGCTGGTCGGCGGCGGCTATCAGTACTGGCATACACACAAGGTACACGCGCCCGTGGTCGGCGTCACCGCGTCGATCGACCATGAGTGGAGTGCCTACGGCCATCGCATCATCCCGCTCGAAAAATTCGACTTCGATGCGCGCGTGCTGCGCGCCGAGCACTACTCGATGGACCGCGAAGCACAACTCGCCCCCGTCGATCTCGCACTCGGCTGGGGCCCGATGGCCAATTCCGCAGTCGTCGAAAAAGTGAGCATCACCCAGTCGAACCGCTTCTATTACTGGCACGTCGACGAGTTCCCGATTCCGCGCCGCGAGATCGAAATCAACAGCGCCAACATGCACATGGTGCCGGCGAATGCCGAGGTCGAACGCGTATTGAAATCCATCCGCCCCGGACAACACGTCACGTTCTCGGGTTTTCTCATCGAAGCGCGCGCGCCAGACGGCTGGCGCTGGAAAAGCTCGCTCTCGCGCGAAGACACCGGCGCGGGGGCGTGTGAGCTGGTTTGGGTGGAGAGAATTGCTGCGCGTTAAGGCTTTTTACCACAGAGGACACTGAGAGAAGCAAAACCCAGACATTGAGCAATTGCGATGGCGAGTGCAGAATAGCGCATGGAGACGGGGAAAGTGTCATCTAATTTGTTAACTAAACTTTCAATCAATACACGTTAGAATTCACAATGCCACGTCGTGCCGGAAATGTATGGGAGATAACTGGCTGGGATAGCTCCGAACAGATCTTTCAGACGACTGTGCCGTGCGCGAAGATCACCGACGTTCAGATGCATGCTTTGCTCCGTGCATTAGCAGCCAAATTCGGTCTGACGCCGAGAGAAATTGTTGGAAGCTATCTCAAGCGCCGAGCTAATGGCTACATGCCGCATCTGGAGATATCTAGGTCCAACTCCAGCGAACGCAGAACTACTGACCACAGTTGCGGCGACAATCCGTATTTCATCGCTCGCGTCCTCCGCCCCAACGACCCGCCTAGTCCGCCCGCAGGCGCGACTGTGAGTTCTAACTCTAGTTCGAGCGGACGCGCTAAAGCGCGCCGCTCAATATGACGTTTGGCCGTAACTTGGGTTTGTGTTGGGGAAGCGCTTAGAAATTTATTTCGAGGTTCTAATATGAGCGATCTGATTGGGTGGATTATTGTGGTCGAATTGGCAGTATTGATCCTTGGCATCTTCTCATTGAAAAACGAGCAAACCCATAATCGCCTCGAGGAGTTACTCCGCTCTATCGAAAAGAACTCAAGAGATATTGGGGAGGATTTTAGCCAACACGGCCAACGCATAGAAGCTAATCTACAGAGTATCGAGTACAACCTTTCACTCCTCAAGGAGCATGCCTTACCAAGTAACCTCTTAAGGAAATAAAAGGGAGTAGGTTCATTCTCGATCAATGGTATCCGCTCTTGATCTAAGCATTAGCACTTTGCCGACCGCTGCGAGGCAAGCTAGACTACGCGCTTCCCTGCTCCGCCAATGCGAATAACACGAGAGGTCACGCAAATGCTGAAAATCTGGGGTCGCGCCAATTCGATCAACGTGCAAAAGGTGCTGTGGTGCTGCGGGGAACTCAACCTGCCGTTCGAGCGCATCGACGCGGGACTGCAATTCGGCGTCAACAACACGCCCGAGTACAAGGCGAAGAACCCCAACGCGCTGGTGCCGATGATAGACGACGACGGCTTCGTGCTGTGGGAATCGCAGGCAATCGTGCGCTATCTTGCGCGCAAGCACGGTCTGGGCTCGGTGTGCCCGGCCGACGCCAAGGCGTGCGCGGATGCCGACCGCTGGATGGACTGGAACGCCACCACCGTGTGGCCCAATCTGCGGCCGATTTTCTGGAACCTCGTGCGGACACCGCCGGAGAAACGCGACATGCCGCTCGTCGCGACTTCGCGCAAAGGAATGGCCGCCAGCATGATGATCCTCGACGCGCATCTCGCCAATCGCGAATACGTGACCGGCAACACTTTCACGATGGGCGACATACCGATTGGAGTATCGATTCATCGCTGGTTCAGAATGGATATGGAGCGCGAAAACCTGCCCAACCTCACCGCTTATTACAAACGCCTTCAGGCGCGGCCCGCGTACGCGAAGTATGCCGATCTGCCGTTGACCTGAGGCGGCGCGCTGCCCACGTCATGCTCCTGCAAAAACTGCTCGCCGCCTTCAAGTCGAACCAGGCGGAACGCGCCGGCAACCCCGTCGAATATCCGCTTGAGACCGAGGACGCGTTAAACCGACTGCACAGTGCGGCACCGGTAGACGCGCACCTGCGCATCCTGTTTCACGACGTCAACGTCGGCAGCGAGAATTTCGTCGAACTCTACCAGCGTTGCCTCGCCCGCACCGGCACCCCGCTCACGCCCTTCAATGTTTTTCACCGCTTTCAAAGCCGCCGCGATCTGCTGCAGTATTTTTTCGCGACGCTGGCGCTGCCCGGCGCGCGCGCGGAGTGTGGCGCCTACCGCGGCGCCACCGCGCTATTGCTCGCGCACGCGTGGCGCAGCCGCGATCCCGCATTCAACGGCGACGACCTCTATCTGATCGACAGCTTCGTCGGCACCAGCGCATCCGGCGAACACGACTTCATTCCGGTGCGCGGCGCCGACGGCGCGACACGCCGCGAAGCGTTCTTCCCCGTCGCCAAAGCGGACATCTCGCCGGAACTGGTGCGCGGGTTCTTCAGTGAATTTCCGAATGTCAGCATTTGCGCGGGCTGGATTCCGCAGGTGTTCGCGACGCTGCCCGAACGCGACTGGGCGTTCGTGCACCTCGACGTCACGCTCTACGCACCCACGCTCGCCGCGCTCGAATACTTCTACCCGCGCCTGAACGCGGGCGGCGTCATCGTCTGCGACGGCTCCATCTTCTGTCCGGGCGCCAAAAAAGCGTGGGATGAATTCTGCGCGACGCGCGAACTGCCGTTCATAGTCCTCGGCAACCGCGAATCCATTTTGATCAAGCCTTAAAAACAATTTTTAGCCGCTGATAGACGCAGATACA